>DASTDR010000249.1:0-8041 GCA_035710265.1 Gemmatimonadales bacterium
CTTCTTCGGCTACATGATGTACAGCGTGGGAATTCTGATTCCTCTATTCGTCGTTGTTTCACTCATATTTTTTTGACGCCGTCCTCGAGGCGGAATCGGGCGGCGGTTGCGATGACCGCCAGTTCCTCGAGCAGAGCGTCCCAGCGGTCTCCACCGAATCGACTGCGTAGTATGCTCTGCGCGCGTTCCCACCGGGGGTAGAGTCGCTCGAGCTGTTTGCGACCCGCGTCGGTCAATGACCACTGACGCTCACGACGATCGAGCCCCCGCTGGGCGCGGATCCATTTGCGTTTGGCGAGCGGCGCGAGCGTACGGGTGAGCGTCGTGGGGTCGAGGGAAAGCAACTCCCCGATCTGCTTTTGCGTAACGGCTCGACCACGCTGCTTGTCGAGGAGGTAGAGCAAGCTGAACTGCTGGGCATTGCCGTCCAGCCAACCGTCATACACTCGACTGACCGCGCGTGACGCCCGCCGCAAACTGGCGCAGGCGCACGCGAGGATCGGCAGTCTCTCAGCGGGCATTGATCCGCCGGAACAATGCGATGTGGCTTGCCACGAGCACCGGGACGAAGAACAGCGGCACGAGGCTGAGCGGCAGCTGGAGGATCGGCTGCATGCCCGGAATCCGGCCCGTTGCGACGACGATCGTGGCCGTTCCGACCGCGACGATCAGATCGAGCAACCCGTAGACATTCCAGGCGTTGAGCAGCCAGCGCGTGCGGAATGCCGGCACCGCGACGAGCGCAATGGCACCAAGCGCTGCCGCCACATCTCCCCAACCGGCGCGCGTAGCGAACTCAGGCGCCACCAGACCGCGCGCCCCCAGCACCACGAACGCGACCCCTGCCAGCCGGACCGCGTGAAACCCGACAATCGTGTTCACGGAGAGTGAATCCACCCACGCGCGCACGGGACCAACCGCGGTGACTGCGAAAATCGCGGCCGCGGTGAGGGCGAGAATGACGAGTTGTCCCCCGGGGAACGGGAGACGTGCGAGCCCGCCGGCGGCGCTGAACCCGACGGCGAGAATGAACCAAAGGGCGGCGGTGACGGGCACAACCCGTGATCGGGCAGCGGGGGACGCGGCTAGGCTGGTGGTCATGGGAGTCTCCTATCGGGCGTCAGACAACAATAGTTGTATATACAACTATTGTGTCCAACAACACAAAGCCCCGGAGAGGTTCCCCGGGGCTTTGGTCTAGACCAGAACCTGCGACCACTCCGCTACAAGTTCATCCACCGTCCTGAGTTGGCTCTTCGGGTCGGTTGCATACCAGGCCTCGTAGTACCCCAGGCCGGCCTTATGCGCTTCATCCGTGAACGCCTGGAGCGCGTCGGTCACCCACACCAGGTCATAGCCCCGCTGGAACGCGTCCCCGGAGGTGTGTCGCGCGCAGCAATCGGTGTGCAATCCGGTGATGTACAACTTCGTGATCCCGCGCTCCACGAGCAGCTTCTCGAACTCGGGATTCAAGAACGGCGAATAGGTCTGCTTATCCCACACGAGATCGCCCGGCTCAGGCGCGAGCTGATCCACGATCTCGGCCTGGGGTGTGCCTTTCATCGAGTGGGGCGGCCATTTGCGCAGCTCCGTGTCTTCCGGCGTGTGCGCATCGGTCGCGTAGATCACCGGAATCCCGGCCGATCGGGCCGCGGCGAGCAGCTTGCCGAGGCGCGGAATGATCGCCTGGGCGCGCTGCTGATACTCGGTCCCGCCCGCGTCGGCAATGGTGCCGCCGGGATACACGAAATCGTTGGCCATGTCGATGACGAGAACTGCTGCGGACTGTGACATTGAACGCTCCCATTGTTGGAGGCCGATTGGGCAACGCCTTGGAACGAGTTCGAAGGCTAATCAGGGGGAACGCATTATCATAGAGGCATCGTGGATTTAATTCCCCTCGCACAGCAGCGGCGCGCGATCGAGGCTCCACTCGGTCCGGTTCTCGTCGTCGCCGGTCCGGGCGCCGGCAAGACGTTCTGCCTCACCTCACGCATTCGGCACCTGATCAAGGAGGGCTTCGCCCCGCACCGTATCTGCGCGCTCACTTTCACGAACCGGGCAGCGGAAGAGATCGCCACGAGACTCGGCACCGCCGACGTTTGGCGCGGAACGATTCATTCCTTCTGCCTCCAGCTGCTGCGCGAGTTTCATGACGACGCGGGCCTGCGCAAAGGCTTCGGCGTCGCCGACGAGGATTACCAGCGCGTCATCCTGAGCCGGCTGCGCGTGCCGGCCGACCGGCGCGGCCAGCTGCTGACACTGTTCAGCCGGCACCGTTTTCAATCGTATCGTCTCACGCCGAACGACCAACGCCTGTTCACGGAGTTCAAAAGCTGGCTCGCGCAGCGCAACATGGTCGACTTCGATGAATTGATTACGCGCGCCGAGCCGCTGGCCAGCCGCATTGCGGACCGCTGGGACTACCTGCTGGTCGACGAGTTCCAGGACGTGAACGCCGTGCAGTACGACTTCCTGAAGAAGCTCGCGCAACCGCACAACAACTTCTTCGCGGTCGGTGACGACGAGCAGTCGATCTTCGCCTGGACCGGCGCCGATCCGTACGTGCTGGTGCGGTTCAAGCGCGATTACGAAGTCGAGCCCATCGTGCTGGACAAGAACTGCCGCTGCTCGCGTCAGATCTTCCAGACGGCGCGGCGCGTGCTGGCGCAGAATCCACAGCTGTTCCAGAAGCAGCTCACGGCCGACCGTGAATCGACCCACGACGTTCAGGCCTTGTCGTTCAAGGACGAAGAGGAAGAGGCCTCATGGCTGCTGGACGATCTCGCCCAGTCGCGCAGCGATTGCGCGATCCTCTATCGCAAGCATCGCGTCGGCGAATACATCGAAGGCCGGCTGCTCCGTGCCGGAATCCCCTGCCGGCTGGCGCGCGGGCGCTCGCTGATGGAAGACGAGGTGATCCGCTACGTGATCACCGCGCTGCGCGTGGTGCGGCATCCCACTGATCCCGTGGCGCTCGAGGCGTTCGCGCGCTGCGTGCTGTCCGAGCATTTCCTGCAGGAAGTCGAAGCGGCCATCGAGGGTGACTTCCTGTCGTCGGTGCGCGAGCTCGCGCGCCGCCGCCCGGCGCAGGATCCCGACACCCGAAAGCTCTGGCGACTGGTCTACCAGGTGGAGAACCTGCGCGCCCTGCCCCGCTCCCACGGCACGCTTCAGGCGGTGGTGGATGAATTGCTTTCGCAGAGCATCGGGCCCTACCGCAACGCGCTCGAAGAGCGGCACGACGAGCTGAGCGATCCGGCCAGCCTCCCCGAGGCCGTGAAGTTGGCGGAATCGCTCACCGAGCCGATCGCGTTCGCCCCGATGGGGGGGGGCGGACTCGAGATTGCGCTGCGCGGCATGGTGATCGCGTCGGGAATTCGTAACGTTGGCTCGCCCACACCCGATGGAATCAAGACCGACGGCTTCACGCTGTTCAAAGCGCTCCAGTTGCTGCACGCCAGGGACCTCGACGCGCGCCTCGACCGCTACGTCACGTTCGACTTCGAGACGACCGACGCCGACGTGGCGACCTGCGGCGTCGTCGAGATCGGCGCCGCCCGCGTGGTGAACGGCGAGATCGTCGATCGCTTCCACACGCTCGTGAACCCCTTCAAGCCGATCTCGGCGGGCGCAACGAAGCTGCACGGCTACACCGATGCCGACGTCTCGCGCGCCCCGCCCTTTTCGGAGGTGTTCCCGCGGTTCATGGCCTTCGTCGGCGACGACATTCTGGTCGCCCACAACGGCCAGAAGTTCGACATCCCCGTTCTGCGCCGCCTCGGCAACGTCGATCATCTCGTCTTCTACGACACGCTGCCGCTCGTGCGCTCGCTCTCGCAGGACAGCGCCAAGCTCGAGGATCTCGCCACGCGGTTCGGGATCGACGTCGGCCGCGCGCACCATGCGCTCGACGACGCGTGCACCCTGGCCCGCGTCTATCTCGAGCTCGAGCAGCAGCGCGTGATTCGCGCGCGCAAGGCGGTGCTCAACAACGTCCTCGATTACCTGGGCCTCGCGCTCGCGATCGAGCACCGCGCCCGCGACAACGAGCAGGAGCTGCTCTTCAACATCGGGCGATTGCGAGCGCTGGGCCGCTACAGCGACGCCCTCGAGTTCTACGAGACCAGCGGCGGCAATGTCGAAGACGTCGTCCGCCGGCTGGGCGGGCGCGCGCTCATGACCCGGCTGCGCGCCGAGAGCGATCCGGCGCAACGCTATCCGACGGCGGTCTCGAGACTGGGCGCGCTCATGGTGGACGCCGGAACGCTCGAGCAGAGCATCGACCAGCTGCTCGAGCGCGTCGCGCTCTCCACGTCCGACGGCGTCGATCTCGCGCGCGATCGCATCAACCTGCTGACGCTGCACTCGACGAAAGGGCTCGAGTTCTCGCGCGTCTACATCATCGGCGTGGAAGACTACGAGATCCCCGGTTATCAGGCGGCGACGAACAACATCACCGACGAAATCGAAGAAGCGCGGCGCCTGCTCTACGTGGGCATGACGCGGGCGCGCGAGCGGCTGGTCCTGACACGCGCGGCCCGGCGGCTGGGACGCGACACCGGGCCGAGCACGTTTCTCGAGGAGATGGGACTACTTGCTCGCGATCAACTACCGTCCTTGCTGCAGGCGCTCGAATAGCTTGGACGTTTCGATCCGTGGCTGGCTCTGGAACTCGGTCTTGAGCTTGTCGGCAAATTGCCGGTACACGCGCAACGCCTGCGGCCGCTCGCCCAGCTCGGCATGGCACTTCATCAGACCCTGCAGCGCCTCTTCATGCATCTCATCACGCTCCAGGACGCGACGATACGCGTCGGCGGCCTGCGCAGGCTTGCCTTCCTTCACAAACCGCGCACCCAGCTTCATCAGTGAGTCGACGTACAGCCGCTGCAGCCGATCGCGATGCTCGAGGCTCCAGTCCCCCACCGGCTCGCCGTCCAGCAGATCACCACGATACAGGGCTGCCGCTTCCTCGAGGCGTCCCGCCTTGATCGCCTGCTCGAACGCCCACACATCGAACTGCTCGATCAGCTCGGGATTGATGCGATAGCGCTCCCGCTCGAGCACGACCCAGTCCGCGCCGCCGAGCGCTTTGCGCAGCCGGTGGAGCGTGACGTGGAAACTGTTGCGCAGCTGCGACGTGCTCGCCTCGGGCCAGAACGCGAGCCCGACCTGCTCTTTGGTGCGTCCATCGGGATGCAGCAGCAGGTACGCGAGCAGCTCGCGCGGCGCTTCGACCGGCTTGCCGTCCACGAACACCTGGAGCGGGCCTAGGGCGTTGACCCGCAGGCGCGCGGGAGCCTTGGGGCGTATCTCGCGCACGACGGCGTGCTCCGCCGTGTGCGCCATCGATGGATCGGCCGTGAGGTCGACGATTTGCTCGAGCGTCAGCGCCCGCCCCTCGGTCAAGAGACGCTCCAGCTCGTCCGGCCCCAGCTTCTCGCGCAGCAGCTTGAGCCGCTGATCGCGCTTGGCCCGCTCGGGCGCCGGGATCGCGAAGATCGTACGCTCGCGCAGGGCGTCGCTCGCGCCGAGCAGCTTGGCGGCGTCCACGTAGTGCCCGCGCTTGACCGCGACGGCCGCGAAGCCCTCGAGATCGAGCATGATGCCCCAGCCGTCCTTCAGATCGAGGTGCAGCGGCAGCGCGGCCGTAAAGTGCGCGTACGCTTCCGCGACAATTCCTTCGGCCAGCGCGACGCGCCCGAACTGCGAATGCGAGTGGCCCCGCATCGTCCGGTGGCGCGTGAGCACGCCGAGCTCGATCTGGCGCTGGCTCGTGTGCCGCGCCGTGCCCAGATCGCCGCGCGCTTCGGCCGTCCAGGCGTACCAGAACCACACGAAGGCGTGCAGCATGCTGCGTTCCATGGGCTCGACCAGCAGGTGCGCTTCGCCGAGCAGCGACCAGGCGCGATCGAGATCGCCCATCATCATGCGCGTCGCGCCGAGCTTCGAGAGCACGAACGCCAGGTTCGCCGGGTCGTTGGTGGTGCGGACGTAGGCGAGCGCTTCTTCGAACGCTGCGCTCGCCGGAGCGTAGTCGCCGGTCGCGAGGCAAATCAGCCCGAGCGAGCAGAGCGCGCCCGCCCGGACGCCGCGGTCGCATGCGTCGCCACGCCGCAACGCTTCGTTCACATACGGGCGCGCTTCGCGGAAGTGGCTGCTGCCGAACCACGCACTGGCACCATACCAATACCAGAACAGCGCGTCGGAGAAGCGCAGCGCGATGGTGCAGCCCTCGGGATCGCGCAGCGCCCACGCTGTCGCCGCGCGCAGGTTGTCGTCGTCCACGACCAGGCTCGCGATAATGCCCGGCTCATCCTCGCCGCCGAACAGGTGGGGCGCCGCCGTTTCCGCAACGCCGAGGTAGTACTCCGCGTGCTTGCGTTCGACGCCGGCCGCCTCGCCGGCCTCGCTGAGCCGCTCGGCGCCGTACTGCCGCACCGTTTCGAGGAGGCGATAGCGCGCGGTGCCGTCGCCCGCCTCCATCACGATGAGCGACTTGTCCACCAGCGCCGCGACGCCGTCCAGAATGTCCTCGGCGTCGAGTGGCGCACCGGCGCAGACCGTCTCGGCAGCGTCGAGTGTGAATCCGCCCGCGAACACCGAGAGCCGCCGCAGCAGCACCTGCTCGCGCTCGCCGAGCAGCGCGAAGCTCCACTCCATGGTCGCGCGCAGCGTGCGGTGCCGCGGCAGCGACGTCCGGTTTCCGGTCGTGAGCAGCTTGAAGGCGTCGTCGAGCCGGTGCGCGATTTGCTCGGGCGGCAGCACGCGCACGCGCGCGGCGGCCAGCTCGATCGCAAGCGGCAGATGGTCCACGCGCCGGCAGATCTCGGCGACCGCGGCCGTGTTGCCATCGGCCAGCGAGAAAGAAGGAAGCACGGCCTGAGCGCGCTCGACGAACAGTTGCGCGGCTTCGGTGCTGTTGAGCGGCGGAACGAGCCAAGCCGTCTCGCCAGTGACTCCCAGCGCCTCGCGGCTGGTCGCAATCACACCAACGCGTGGGCAGCCGCGCAGCATGGCCTCGACCAGCGTGGCGCATGCTTCGACCAGATGCTCGCAGTTGTCGAGCACGAGCAGCACGTGCTGGGTGCACAGCGTGTCGACGAGCAGCTCGAGCAGCGGCGTGCCCGGATGCTCCGTGACCCCCACGGCATCGGCCACTTGTTGCGTGAGAAACGCGTGATCGCCCAGCGGCGCGAGATCGACCCACACGGTGCGGCCGTAGCCGCTGCCGACCCGCGCCGCGAGCTCGGCGGCCAGACGGGTTTTGCCGCTGCCGCCGGCCCCGGTGAGCGTCAGCAGACGCGAGCGCACGGCAAGCCCGGCGAGCTCGGCGAGCTCCCGGTCGCGGCCGATAAAGCGCGTCAGATGAATGGGAAGAGACGTCGACACTCGCGGCCTACGTTATCGGCCGGTTGCTGTGGGGTCAACCAGCGAGCGGTGAGACGCCCTTGACGCGCCCGGGATCGCGGTCGGCCAGGTCCAGCGCGGCTTCATAAAAGCCGCCTGCCGCCAGGATCGTGAGGTCGCGCGTGCCCAACCCCTCGATGAAGCCGGCCAGCTGTCCCGGTTCGGCGAGGTCGGGGACCACGACCCCCATGCGCGGGCAGATCACGATCACCGGGGGCCGGGAGCGCTGGTAGCGCATAACTCGACCATTTGCCCGGATTTCGGCCCAAGACTCGTTTGCCATGGCGGACTCTAGCGGGCTGGTGCTTACAGCGTGCTTACAGGCTTGGGGCGGTAGAAGGCGGTAGGCGATGGGTAAGCGGCGCGCGCGATTGTTCACGCGGCGAAACGAACCCATCACCTCTCTGGAGGATCTATGTCACGCACCACCATCCTGGCCCTGATCGGATCGTTGATCGTGATCCTGGCCTTCAACGCCGTCGATCTCCCGCTGCCGCTCGTGTCCGCCCCGGGTTCGCTTCGCGCGGACGGCGCCGCGCAGCGGATCGGCAACGGTACGGTTCGGACGTACGTGCTGTACGACCCCGCGAACCGCGCTGTCCCGATCGAAGTCGGGGTCGCATTGAGCGCG
>DASTDR010000250.1:0-2035 GCA_035710265.1 Gemmatimonadales bacterium
CCCGCAGAACCCGCACACGGGTGCCTCCTGCCTGAGCAACCAGATCGCGAAGGCGGCCGAGCTTCTCCTCGACGTCTCGGGTATGGCCGGGCAGTGTTGCAAATGTCAGTCGTGAAAGATACACCTCAACCTCCTGCGTCCACGTAACGCTGGGTGACTTGGGCACCGTTTCGTTGGTTGTCCAGCAAAGTATCATTCTGTTGACGCGATGAGCGACAAAATTGAGGTCGTGCGTCGGTGGATGGACATGTCGGCGCGGATTGTCGCGCTGACGGGGGCCGGCATTTCCACCGAATCGGGCATTCCCGATTTCCGGGGACCGCAGGGAGTGTGGACCAGGAGCCCTGAAGCCGAAAAGCTCTCGAATATTCACTACTACATGTCGGACCCCGAGGTCCGCAAACGCTCCTGGCAGAGCCGGCTTGCCCACCCGGCATGGCAGGCCAAACCGAATGCCGGACATCACGCGCTCGTGGAACTTGAACGGCGCGGAAAACTGCACGCGCTCGTCACGCAGAATATCGATGGCTTGCATCAGCACGCAGGGAACGCGTCCCATAAAGTGATCGAAGTCCATGGAACCATGCATGAGGTCGTGTGCATGAATTGCCGATGGCGCGGACCAATGCTCTCCGTGCTCGACCGGGTACGCGCGGGCGAGCCCGATCCCGGGTGCGAGCATTGTCGCGGCATCCTGAAGAGCGCGACGATCTCTTTCGGACAATCGCTGGTTCCAGAAGTGATTGCGCGAGCGATGCAGGCCGCAAAGGAAGCCGACCTGCTGCTCGCCATCGGGACGAGCCTTCAAGTGTATCCGGTCGCGGGCGCGGTGCCCGCTGCGAAGATGGCAGGCGCTCGCGTCGTGATCATCAATGCCGAGCCTACGCCCTTCCACGAGCTCGCCGACGTAGTCATGCCAGGGCCGATCGGTGAAGTTCTGCCGGCGCTTTGCGGAGGCAGCGTGGCGGGTTCCGGATCTGCCCCGACAACTACCGGAAATCGAACCCCCTAAGAGATGAGGTACCCTATCTCTGTGGCCAACGGTCAGGAACGCACCGGCGGCGCTGCCCAGGTCCAGGAGCGGGTTACGCCCAAGTCGCACGAGCCCACTCGCTACCGAGTGGTGCTCCTCAACGACAACTACACGACGATGGAGTTTGTCATCGTGGTGCTGGAGGACGTGTTCCGGAAGTCGCCGGCGGAGGCCTACCAGATCATGATGCAGGTCCATCTCCAGGGGCGCGGGATCGCCGGCGTCTATCCCTGGGAAGAGGCGGAAACGAAGGTGGAAACCGTACGATCAATGGCCAGGAGCGCCGGATTCCCGCTGCGCGCGGCACTTGAAGAGGAGTAGTCGCGCCTTGTTTTCCGCCTCGCTCGAAATCGTCCTCAACATTGCGTATCGCGAAGCGATCTCGCGCCGCCACGAGTACGTCACGCTCGAGCACCTGCTCTACGTGCTGGCGCACGACCCGGAAGGTGAGCAGATCCTGCGCGCGGTGGGCGCCGATCTGCCCCGCCTGCGCAGGGAGCTCGACACGTATCTGGAAACCTCGCTCACACGAATGGCCCGTGGCCAGGAGCGCCAGCCGGAACAAACGGCCGCCTTCGGCCGCGCACTCCAGACGGCCGTGCTGCACGTGCAGAGCGCCCAGCGCCACGAGGTACAGGCAGGCGATGTCTTCGCGGCCATCGTGCAGCAGCCCAAGACGTACGCGGCGAAGCTGCTCGACGAGCACGGTGTCACCCGGCTCGATGTGCTCGAATACCTCTCGCACGGCATCACGAAGACGCCCGCGGCCGACCCCGCAGACGGCGCGACCGACAGACGTGCTGCCCCGTCCGGCATCGGTGAGGAAGGCCCGGCCACGGCACGTGAGCCTCTCACCGCATACTGCCTGAACCTGACCGACCGCGCGCGCCGCGGACTGCTCGACCCGCTCATCGGCCGCGCCGACGAACTTCAACGCACCATCGAAGTGTTGTGCAGACGCCGCAAGAACAACCCTGTGTTTGTCGGCGACGCCGGCGTGGG
>DASTDR010000251.1:0-5250 GCA_035710265.1 Gemmatimonadales bacterium
CGCGACGGCAAGTTGGGCTTCGGCCGCCTGCAGCCTCGACTGCGCCTCGGCGCGCTGTGCCGCGAGCTCCGGCGCTTCGAGCATGGCCAGCAGATCGCCGGCCCCGACCCTCGATCCGCGATCCACCGTGACGGTCTTCACGAACGCGGTGACTCGTGGAAAGATCGCGACCGACTGATAAGCGGTCAGCTCGCCCGGCAGCGACAGCTGCACGTCGAGCGGTTGCGCGACGACGCGGACCACCTCGATCGTCGCCACGTCGGCCGTCGCGGCGGGTGGTGATGGAGAGGCCTCATCAGCGCGCCCGCAACCGCCCACGGGAAGTAACAGCCACACCAGCGTGGCGCGCACCCACACCCGCAACGCGGCTCGTCTCAGCCCTGTCATGTTCAACCTTGTTGTGTACGGAAAGCGCTGCCCGGATCGTCCGGATCCAGCGAGGGTGACGCTGCACGTGCCGACTGCTGCACGAGCGAGTAGACCGACGGCAGGACGATCAGCGTCGCGATCGTCGCCGCCGCCAGGCCGCCGATCACGGCGCGGCCGAGCGGAGCGGTGGCCTCGGCGCCTTCGCCGAACGCAAGCGCCATCGGCATCATCCCGGCGATCATGGCGGCGCTCGTCATGAGCACCGGCCGCATGCGTGTCCGGGCGGCGTCAATCGCCGTCTGCAATGGGGAGCCGCCGGCGCGGCGTGCCTGTTCCGCAAACGTCACCAGCAGGATGGCGTTGGCAACCGCGACCCCGGTGGCCATGATGGCGCCCATGAATGACTGGACGTTCAGCGTGGTCCCGGTCAGCGCGAGCGTGACGGCGACGCCCGCGAGCACAGCGGGCACGGTCGACACGACCACCAACGCGAGCCGCATTGACTGGAAGTTCGCCGCGAGGACAAGGAAGATGACGACGACGGCCACGGCGAGTCCCGCGCCGATGTTGGTGAACGTCTCCGCCATCGCGGCGACCTGGCCTCGCACGGCGACCGTCGTCCCGCGCGGCGGCACGCCGGCCCGCTGGATGGCGGCGTTGACGCCGGCGGCGGCCCGCCCCAGATCCTCACCCGAGACGTTCGCAGTCAACGTCACCATGCGCTGTCCGTTGATGCGATCGTACTCGCCGACGATGGTGGCGTTGTCGATGCGCGCCAGATCACCAAGAAGTGGCCTGGCAGGCCCGCCGGACGTCACGGGCACGACTCGCAGGTCCTCGAGCGTCGTCATCTGCGGTTGCGGCACCTGCACCTGCACCTGGAACGCGATGCCGGTTCGCGGATCCGCCCAATAGTTCGGAGCCACGAAGCGGCTCGACGACGTGGCGGCGGCAAACGATCGACCGACGTCATCCACGGTGACGCCGAGCTGTCCCGCCAGTTGACGGTTGACGTTGACCTCGATCGCCGGGTAGTCGAGCGCCTGGCCGAACTGCAGGTCGCGCAACGACCCGATCCGCGCGAGTTCGTTCCGCACCTTCGCGGCAAACGCGCGCGTGACCGCGAAGTCGGGCCCCATCACCGCGACTTCCACCGGCGTGGGCGCGCTGAAGTTCATGATGCGGTTGATGATGTCGCCTGGCTCGAACGAAAACTGCGCATCGGGAAACCTCTCGGCGAACGCCTTGCGCAGCGTCTCCCGAATCTCCTCGGGATTCATGGCAACCTCAGGCCGAAGTGCGACTTGCAGGACGCCTTCGTGGGAGCCGCCCGTCCACAGGAATATTGTGTTGATCGGGTACGACGACGGCTGCACGCCCACGTAGCCAAGCGTGACGTCCACCCCCGTTGCGCCGACCGTCTCCCGGATCACGTCGAGGACATCGCGCCCCAGCGCTTCGGTCGCCTCGAACTTGGTGCCAGCCGGCGCGCGGAACCGCAGCTGAAACGCCTTGACGCCGCTTGGTGGAAAGATCTCCCGGCCGAGTGAGAGTCCGACGACCGCCAGGACCACGACTGTGACCACGACGTAGGCGCCCACCACGAGAGCGCGTGCCGGCGCGAACCGGTGCAGCAGCGAGTCGAGCCGGTCGCGGAGCCGTTCAACCCAATCGCCTCCGCCGGCAGTGTCCTGATGGACGTGCCGAAGCCCCCGCAGCCACCATACCGAGAGCACCGGCACGAGCGAACTCGACAGGAAAAAGGACGCGATCATCGCGAATCCGACGGCGAGCGAGAGCGGCACGAAGAGCGATCGCGAGACGCCCGTCATGAAGAAGGAAGGGACGAACACGGCGACGACGGCAAGCATCGCGAGCAGCCGCGGGACGACGACTTCGCCACTGGCATCGAGCACCGCACGCGCCAGCGGTCCACCTCGAGACCGGTGCGTGTGGATGTTTTCGATTGCGACCGTCGCTTCGTCCACGAGAATGCCGACGGCCAGCGCCAGGCCGCCGAGCGTCATGATGTTGATGGTCTGGCCGGCCCCCCAGAGCGCGACGACCGCGCCGAGCAGCGCAAACGGAATCGTGACCACCACGATCGCGGAGCTGCGCCAGTCGCGCAGAAAGAGCAGCACCATGAGGCCAGTCAGCAGCGCGCCGAGTACCGCTTCGCGGAGGACCGACTCGAGAGCGGCAGAGACGTTCGTGGATTGATCGAGCTCGTACGAGACCGTGATGTCGTCCGGCACGAGCGCCTGGAAGCGGGCGAGATTCGCCCGGACCTCGCCCACGACCGACAAGGTCGACGCGTCCGGACGCTTGGTCACCGGGATATAGACCGCTCGCCGGCCATTCACCAGCGCGTAGGCGGTTGGAATGTCCGTGCTGTCGCTCACCGAGCCGACGTCGCGAATCGACACGGGCGGTCCCGCGCCGGTTCGAATCGGCAGGTCGAGCAAGTCGTTGATCTTCTCGACAACGGAGTTGATCGGCGAGATGCGCGTCTCATCGCCGATGTTGACGCTGCCCGACGGCATGATCACGTTGCCAGTCGAGACCGCGCGCACGACGTCGTCGGGCGCCATCCCGAACGAACGAAGGCGGTCCGGATCCACGCGGATGACGATCGTCCTCTGGCTGCCGCCGAACGGCGGCGGCGACGTGAGCCCGGGCAGTGTGGCGAACTGAGGACGAACACGGTTCAGCGCGAGGTCCTGGATTTCGCCGAGGCTGCGTGTCTCGCTGCGGAAGACAAGATACCCGACCGGCACGGTGCCGGCATCGAATCGCATGACGAAAGGACCGACCGTGCCGGGCGGCATGAACGCGCGCGCGCGGTTGACGTATCCAATGGTCTGCGCCAGCGCCTCCGACATGTCGGTGCCGGCGTGGAATGTCAACTTCAGCAGCGACGTGTGCTGAATCGACTTCGACTCGACGCTCTCGATCCCGTTGATGTAGAGAAAGTGGTACTCGTAGTAGTAGGTGATGAAGCCTTCCATCTGCGCGGGACTCATACCGCCGTAGGGCTGCGCGACGAAGATGACCGGCAGGTCGAGATCGGGAAAGATGTCCGCCCGCATGCGCGTGACGGCGAACAGCGCGGTGAGAGCGACGGCAATCACCGCCACCAGCACCGTGACGGGGCGTCGCAACGCCGCGCGAATCAACCACACGGCTACTTCACTCCCGAGGCGCGGAGCAGGTCGACGAACGGCGCGATGTCGCCTTGCGCGATCGCCCGCGCAAGGAGGGATCGCCAGACGTCCACGCGCGCCGCCCCGTGCTGGTATTCCGCCCCCGCGAGCAGATTCTGCGCTTCAGCAACCTCCACGATTCCGGCAAGCCCCGCGTCATAGCGTGCGCGCGCCTGGGCTTCGCTTTGCTGAGCGGCGGCCAGTTGAATCGGCGTGTTCTGCGCAATCGCGCGAGCGGCGTCGATCATGGCCTCCGCCGAGCGCCGCCGGGCGGTGACGGTCAACAGAGATTCTTCATGGCGGGCCCCCTCGGCGCGTGTCACCGCGCTCGCCGCGGCCTGGCGGGCGTGCCGGCTGGAGAAATCGAACACGTTCGGAAAGACGACCTGCACGCCTGCCGCCCAGTTCGCGCGCTCGAGCCCGAGCCCGTCGGCGCCGCCATCGAACGTTCCATCCGGATTCCCTCCGCTGCCGCGCCCGAACACGCTCGACTGAAGATACACGCGGGGGTAATCGGTCTTCGCGAGGACCGTCTCACGCGCACGGGCAAGATCGACCGCCGCCTGGCTGGACTGGAGGAGCGGATGCTCGGCCGCCGAAGCGGACGGTGTCCCGCCGGGGGGAATCGCCTCGAGCAAGCGCGATGCGTTCACCTGGACGACGTCGCCGGAAATGCCGAGCATCTGGCTTAGCGTGGTGCGTGCAACCACGACTGCCTGCCGTACCTGGATCGCGCGAGTCCGCGCGGCAGCAAGCTCCGCCTCGGCACGTGAGGCCTCGGCGCCCGGACGAAGCTGATTCTCGGCCAGCACTCGCGCGGCTCGCGCGAGCACCTCCCGCCGCTCGACGTCTGCGTCCGCCGCGGCCAGCGCCTGCTCGGCACTGACGACACCCAGGAACGCGACCGCGACAGCGTTCTGCACATTGAGCCGGGTCACGCTTTCATCGGCTCGCGCGCGCCGAACGCCGGCCTCTGCCTCCCGAACCGACGACTCTCTCAGGCCGAAATCGAACGGTTCCCACGTGAGCAATCCACCCACGGCGCTTCCCCACACGCTGTCGCCTGCCGTCGACGACAGCACAGGGCCCGAAATCGACGGCATGAGTGATTGCGGCAGAAGCATCCCGAAGGTGTTATTGGCGGTCGCACGGTTCGTCTGCCAGAACGCATCGAGTCGCGGCAGGTAGGACGACCTGGCGACATCGACGTTGGCCGTCGAGGCGTTCGATTGCTCGAGCGCGGCTCGCACGGTCGGATAGTGCTCGACCGCGTACTGCAACGCCTCCTCGAGCGACAACGTCTGCGTTCCACCCTGCGCGCTCGCGCGAGCGGATAACCCGCACGCGAGAAGGACGCCAACTGCGGCGAGTCTGAGTCGGTTCATCGATGTGATGTCGCGTTGCACGAGAGCGGTCCAGGCGGACCCGCTCCTGCTGTCACCAGCGGCAATTGAATATCGGTTATCGACTACCGTGACCGATAACGAACGACGAGCTTAGTATGGGAAGGTTATCCGGTCAATGACGACGATCTAACGGCTGCCCGGGGCGCCGGGCGTTTGGCGTACGGGCTTGCCGGCGATTCCGCCCTTCGACATCAGCAGGTCCGCTGTGTCCTTGTGGACGTCGATGCGCTGGCCGCCGCGGCTGTTGCCGCCGGCACGGCCCATCGCGTAAT
>DASTDR010000252.1:0-2163 GCA_035710265.1 Gemmatimonadales bacterium
CGAGCGGGCCGCCAATGCGGTGATAACAGAGAACGGGAATGCGGGTCACGCCGTAACCTGACATGAGCGATCAGCCCGGCCAGAGCCAGACGAACACGCCGGACGTCACGGCGGCGTAGATCAGCCCGTCAAACGTCGCCTTCAGCGTCATCCCCAACGCGCGCCGGTACCAGATCGACATCTGCCAGAGTGCGAGCGCGTAGCCGATGAACGCCACAGTGCCAGCGAACCGGAAAATCGCGCTGGCCGTCGCGGTTCCCATGGGCAGCGCCGCGCCGGAGACATAGCCGGCCAGCAGGTTTACCACTAGGCAGTACACGAACCATTGCGAGAGATTGCCCGCCATTGAGCCGCTCCACGGCGGGAATACCGTCATCAAGACGGCCGGTCCGCGCTTCATCTTCTCGAGGAACTCGGGGGACCTCATTTCCGCCGTGCTGGCGGGGCGCGGCATCAGGTAATCGCCGGGCGGAATGCCGATCGGCCGTAACGCGTCGAGCACGCGGTCTTCCGTTGCGAGTCGGGGATAGTCTGATTTGTGCCAGAACGGACCCATATGAATGATTGAGCTCACGACGAACACCGCGACCGCAGAAACGAGGATCGGCAGCCACAACGCGGCGACGCTCATGCAGCCTCCCGATTAGAGGGGACGTCTATCGTAGCCTGCATCAGGATCGCCAGCAATTCCTCCGCCCACCGTGTGGACGCGCGCTGCTGGCAAACGTTGAAATAGCCCGTACCTTAGCGCCATGACGGCACCTGTTGTGGCGCTCCTCGCCGCTCTCCAGTTCGATAGCGTCCCAACACCCCGACCTGTCCTAGCGGTTGCCGAAGCTGCGCTCATCAACGTCGTCGTGAATCGCTTCGACGCCTGGGTCACGCAACAGGACTGGGCGTACGCCGGTCCGAGTGATTGGAAGCGCAATCTGCGCCTGGGTTGGGAATGGGACGAGGATGCCTTCCCCACGAACATGTTCGCGCATCCCTATCACGGCGGCCTGTATTTCAACGCCGGCCGCTCCAACGGACTCAATTTTTTCGAATCGGTGCCGATTGCCTTCTTTGGTTCCTGGACGTGGGAATACCTCGGCGAAACCTACCGGCCGTCCCTGAACGACTGGTTCATGACCAGCTTCGGCGGCATCGCGCTGGGGGAGATGTTTCACCGCGTGGGTGCGACCATCCGCGACAACCGCGCGACGGGCGTCAACCGGACGTTGCGCGAGCTCGGCGCGTTACCGATCGATCCGGTTGGCGGGTTCAACCGGCTGCTGCGCGGGCAGTGGAAGGGGATCGGACCCAATCCCGTCGAGCACGATCCGGGCCACTACGTGCTGCGCCTGGGCGGCGGAATCCGTTTTGCCCGGCGCCTGTCGGCCGACAGCGGCTTCTGGAGCATGGGGTCGTTTCTGCTCGACTTGCTCTACGGCGATCAGGTGGGCCAGGAATTCAAGGCACCGTTCGATGTGTTCAATGTGCGCCTGCTCGTCACCTCCAAAGGAATCAACGCGCTGCGAGCGTCGGGACGATTGTATGGCGCGAACCTGAACAGCCCACGCGGCCGCAACCGGCACATGCTGGCGGTCAATCAACGCTACGACTTCATCAAGAACCCGGCGCAGAGTGTCGGGGGCCAAAGCATCGAGATCGGGATCAACTCGCGCTGGCCGCTGGGCCACAAGGGCTTTGCAATCCGCACGGCGCTATTCGGCGACGGCATCCTCCTCGGCGCGATCGATGCACCGGGCACGGGATTCGGCGAACGCAACTACGACTTCGGCCCGGGCGTGGGCGCGCGCTGGGAAGCCGCGCTGGAGCGCTACGGCGCGCGGTTCCTGCGCATCTTCAGCCAGATCGAGTACATCCACGCCGTCAGCGGGACGGGCAACGATCACACCGTGAATTTCGGGGGCATCGAGGCGGCTATTCCTATCACGCGGCGACTCGGATTGGCCGCGAGCAGCACGATCTTCGGACGAGTCAGCACCTACACCGACGGCCGCACCAGGGATGCGCGCGACTATCCCGAAGCGCGGCTCATGCTGGTATGGACCAAGGTCGGATTCGGCGAGGCGCAGCGATGACGCCGATTGCCACGGTGGCCGTGCTCGCACTGCTGTGCACCACGGCTGCATACCCTCAGGACGCGCCCCCGCCCCC
>DASTDR010000253.1:0-3267 GCA_035710265.1 Gemmatimonadales bacterium
ACCTTCTTTGTCGCCGTGGCAACTAACCGCTCAGAGCGAACATCCAAGCATCGCTTCGATTTCGTTGGCTCGCGACAGAAGCGAATCGGAAAGGTCAAACGAAAGCCGCTTTCCAGCCAAGGCCTCTACCTGGTTGTCAAACGCGTCCAGGTTCTCACACGCCGCGGCTGCATCACCCGTGTCGAACGCAGTGATCACTTCCTTCAGCTTGGCGACGAGGCTGTTGAGAGTGCCCTTCGGCAGTCCGAGCAAGCCGAGGTCCCGGATAAGAGTGTTGATGGTGCTGAACACCGGAAGAGGGTAATACAGACCGACTATCTGTCCGAGATTGTTCAGACCAGAGGCAACGGTCTCGGCACCGAACACACCGAACGGCATGAACGTGTCGCCGTCCTTTATGAAGCCATGAGAGTACCCCTGGCTGTCTGTATACGTTCCGACAACCTGGCCTAGGTTGTTGATGTCGTCCGCAAAGGTGAACAACGCCCCTGGGTAATCGAGAGAGGAGAACTGATCTGCCTGCTTGAGAAAGCCACGGTATCGAAAACCAGGCCATGAACTCACTTCTTCGACATAGGTGCCGACGATGACCGACGAGTCATTTATGCCACCCGCGCTCGTGCGTCCGAACGTCCCCGGAAACTCGAATGCCGTGAAGGCGGTGCCATCAATCAAGAGGCCATGGTCGAAGTCCTGTTCGGAATTCCCAATGACAACCTGCGTGCGATACGTGCCCGCTATCTGTCCAAAGCTGTTTATCTTGGCACCGTAGGTGAAGAGTGCGCCAGGGTACTCGTACGAGGTGAACGTCTGTCCATCCTTCAGGAACGCACGGCAATCAGTTCCGTGCGGGCGGGTTGAGTCAAACACACAGCGGGTGCCGACGATTTGACCGGCATTGTTGATGCCGGTGGATTGAGTGATGTAGGCGCCGGGATGATCAAATGACGTGATTGTCTTGCCGTCTCGAACAAAGCCGTGGCACGGGAAGCCGACAGTTGTCGTGGTGTAAGCACCCACAATCTGTCCCAGATCATTAATGCCCGGCAGGCCACAGGGTTCACCGCCGACATCGAAGGTCGTGAATGACCGGGTGCTGACCGAGTAGACGAAGAATCGCGCCTGGGCAACAGCGGCGTCGGCAGCCAGCAGCAACATGAAGAGGGCGGACACGACCGCGCGGATCGCGCAAGCAGGCCTCATTCCTCTTTCATCTTTTCTGGTCGAAGTACTCAATTGCGGCTCCTTTAGTCGCCTTCACCGATGATGCACTCTTAGCCAAGCCGTGATTGCGTTGATAGATCAGGAATGAACGCTCAGAGCACGCAGACTATGTGCCAATGGCCAAGATCGTTCGCAGCGGTGCTCGCCCTGTTGAAAACGTGATCGAGTGGTACGTGATCGGAGCGGAGCGAGGAGTGGAGGCGGCCTGTCTGCTTAGCCCACAGTAGGAGCACAACACCATGCCGAACCCTTTTGAGAGTGGCCTGCTGAACCTGCAACTCTACGATCTCCGACGAGAGCCAGTGCTCCGCGAGGCCAGGGCCTGGTTTTTTGCGAGACTTCAATCCGAGCAGCCTCGAGGAGCTCGCCCAGGCCGTCGGCAGTGAGCGGAATGCATCCTTTCGAATGGTCGTCGGCTACTGGGAACTGGCGGCGTCGCTCGTCACGACCGGTGCGATCGACGCCGAGGCTTTTCTGGCCGCACACGGCGAGATCTACGCAACCTTCAGCAAGGTTCAACCGTTTCTCGATGAGATGCGGAAGGCTAGTGGACAGTCCGCCTTCTGCAAGCACATGGAAACCGTGGTGATGTCCGACCCGAACGCCCCGGCAATCCTGACGCGCCGGCGTGAGGCGATCATCGCAGCGACACGGGCAGCCTCTTCCGGCTGAGACGAGCAGCGCAGACCCAGGCACGTCGCGTCTGCGAACACGAGCCCATTTCTGGCATGATATTGCATACGATATGATGTAGGACGTGCTCGGTCCAACCGTTGTGGATACGGATGTCCTCGTGGCCGCGGTTCGGAGCGACCGTGGGGCATCTCGTCTCTTGCTGAACGCTGGACTGCAGCGGCGCTACAAGACTTTGGCGTCAGTGTCCCTGATGCTCCAATACGAGTCGGTTCTGACTCGTTCCGAGCACTTGGTCGCTGCCGGTATTTCGGACGCAGACGTCCACGTTCTTCTCGACGCAATCGCCCTCGTGGCGACGCCGGTTCGGATTTCGTACTTGTGGCGGTCGATGCTGCCAGATCCCGACGACGATCTCGTGCTCGAAACGGCGGTGAACGGATCTGCGGAAGTGGTGATCACTTTCAATCGGCGGCATTTCGAACCCGTTGCCGCCCGCTTCGGAATAGAGATCCTGGCGCCAGCGGAAGCTGTGCGACGACTGGAGAGTCGGGGATGAAGAAGAGCAATTTTGCATTGAGGCTTCAACCGTCATTGATGGAAGAGGCCAAAAAGGTCGCGAAGGCCGAAGGCGTAGCGGTGAACCAACTCATCAACGTCGCCGTTGCGGAAAAGGTGTCAGCGCTGCGCACCGAAGAGTATTTTGCGGAACGCGCCGCCCGGGGCGATCTCAAGAAGGCGCTTCAGGTGCTCAAGCGGGCAGGCAAAGGCAATCCACCTCGTCCTGGTGACGAACTACCAGCGAAGATGCCTCGGCGCCGGCGCTGACCATAGTGGGCCATTCGCACTGATTTGAGTTCTGGGATGCGCGACTCAAGTGCCTCGGCGAGATAGACCTCGCGTGAACTGAACTCGCTTGGCTTGCCTAGACGAAGCTCGCCGCAGGCGAGCGAAGTCTGGTGGCTCGCCATACGTAGCTCAAGGCGAGCGAGAGGCCCGCCTTCGCTAAAGCTACGGCGGGCAACCTTCGCCTGCATTCATGCGCGAAGGCTGGTGGAGGCGGCGGGAGTCGAACCCGCGTCCGAAAGCACGTCGTCGTGGGACTCTACATGCGTGTCCGCGTCTGAATTCTCGTGCCCGGCGTGAGGACGCGGCCAAAACCGCCAGGCACCAGCCCCGGAAAATCTCACGGCCACGCGCCGAGGCGCCGCGTGGCCGCCAGCCTGTTTAATGGCGTTCGACCCCCAACCACCAGGCGAGGTCGAGGCGAACGTCACAGCCTATTAGGCTGCGAGTGCGTACTGTGAATCCGCAGTTAACGGATGTTCCATCGGATTAACGAGTCAATGGAGCTCGGCATGCATCCCGCAATCTCATGCCCCCGTCGAAGCCAATTTCGCCCCCTTCGGA
>DASTDR010000254.1:0-15627 GCA_035710265.1 Gemmatimonadales bacterium
ATATCAACAATCATGGATATGTCCGTGCTCGCGGGGTGCCCCCAGCAGCAAAACCGCCCTTAGTGCGTTTTTTCGATCCGATGCCGCATGAGTCGCACGAACGCATCAGGTGACAACCGCTCGGGCCGCAGGGTGGGATCGATGCCCAGCTGCTGCAGCTGCCCCGCCGAGATTCCCGGCACCGCATTCTTCAGTTGCTTACGGCGCTGGCTAAAGCATGCTGTCACGAATGAACGGAATAGCTGGATCTCCTCGGGACGGATGAGCGGTTCCGCGAGTCGAGTCAAACGAACGACGGCACTTCGGACCTTCGGTGGGGGCCTAAACGATCCCGGTGCCACTTCAAACAGCTTCTCTACGCGACAGACTGCTTGCACCCCGACCGACAACGCGCCGTACGTTTTTGTCCCTGGAGCCGCGGCAAGTCGATCAGCGACCTCCGCTTGCACGAGAAATACCACGCGCTCGGGCAGTGGCGGCGTCAGGGCCTTATCGATGAGCGGGGACGTGATGTAGTAGGGAATGTTGCCGACGACCTTCGCCACCCGCGGCCACTCGAGCCGCAGTGCATCGCCCTCGAGAATCTGCAGCTGCGGGCGCTGCAATGCCGCGGCGAGCTCGCGATCCTTCTCGATCGCAATCACGGTCAGCCCGCGGGCCAGCAATAGCTCGGTCAACGACCCCCGCCCCGGCCCAATCTCGAGCACCGTTTCACCCGGCACGGGATCGAGCGCATCCACGATCCGGCCAAGGATCCGCGGCTCAGTGAGAAAATGCTGGCCCAGCCGTCTCAAACTTTGAGCAGCACCAGCGTACGATCGTCGTTGGCAGGGGCGCCGCCGGTAAAGGCGGCGATATCGGTGAACACGGCCTCGAGGATGTGCCGGGCGGGCCGGCCCCGGAGATTCACGACATGGCTCAGCACCCGCTGCTCGCCGAACCGTTCGCCGCTCGGCCCGCGCGCATCGGCCAGCCCGTCCGTGAACAAGCACAGGATCGCCTGGCCGCGCGCAAACGGCTTCGAGCCTTCCTTGCCTCCATCGCCCAACCCGAGCGGCGGTCGTGTGGCCTCCAATCGCGTGATCTCCCCGCTTTCCGCCGACAGGAGAAAGGCATGCGGATGGCCGGCATTCGCGTATGTGAGCGTTCCGGCCGCTGGATCAGCCACGGCATAGCACAGCGTCAAGAACATCTCGGTCTCCGCAAGCTCTTCCGCGAGCGACATCTCGAGCCGGCGCACCGCCTCGTGCGGCGACTCCGCGGTCTCGGCGTGGATACCGGATGCTGCCATCGCCAGCGCCATGATCAGGGCCGCACCGAATCCGTGACTGGACACGTCACCGATCATCACCCCGACGCGCTCGCCGTGCAGGCTCAGCAAATTGTAGAAGTCGCCGCCCACCGACTCGGCCGAACGGCAGCGTGCCGCGACGTCGGCCTTGGCCGCAATGACGGCGGGCGACGGCAGCAGCTTGAGCTGCAGGTCGTGCGCCAGCTCCAGCTCGCGCCGCACGCGCTGCTGTCCGAGATCGCGCTCGACCAGCCGCGCGTTCTCGATCGCCGCCCCGATCTGGTTCGCGATCGCGGCGACCAGCTTACGATCGCCTGCGGTAAACGCGTCTTCCCCCGTCCGGTCAGTCAAGTTGATCACGCCAATCGGCGTCGGCACGCGCCCTGGCGAGGCATACACGACCGGCACCGACAAGAACGCGAGCCCGCGATACTGGCGCTCGATAGGATTCTGGGGCTTCTGCGCCCGCTGGTCGGTGGGATCGTAGCTGATGATGCGCATCTCGCGAAACACGCGCGCCGCGACCGATTTGGGATCGTCCACTTCGATCGGATCGACCTCGCCCAGATCCACGCCACGCGCCGCGACGAGGCGCAACACGTTGGCCCGGGGGTCATGGACCATCAGCGTGCCCCGGCGCGCGCGCACCACCGCGCACACCTCGCGCAGAATTCGGTTCGCCGCTTCGTCGAGCCGGATCGTATGCCCGAGGATCTCGCTGATCGTATAGATCAAATCGATTTCCTCGTAGCGCCCCGACAGCTCGGCCGCGACCTGCCCCGTCTCCTCTTCGGCGCCGAGCACCGCGCCAATCACTTCCGCGATCTCCGCGGCGGCACGCTCCTCGCCCCGCACTTCGATCCAGGTATCGGACACGGTGGGAATCGGCTGAAACCAGGCGGGACCGTCGGGGGTCTCGAGCAAGCCGCCGCCATTCGGCGTCGGCGTCCAGTGCGGTTCTTCACGGCCTTCGCCGAGGCCGCCCCCGACCGGCAACAACCGGCCGCCCGGAGCCTTGGCACGCCACAAACGCAGGGTGGTACCGGAAAGCGCAGCGAGCACCGGCAGGAGGCGCTCGAGTCGTGTCACCCCGCTCGGAGCGTCAGGCAGATGCCGTTGCCTTTCTCGTTGAACGCGACGTCATCGACCAAGTGCCGCATCACGAACAGCCCGCGTCCGAACTCCCGCTCCACATGCTGGGGCAGCGTGGGATCGTGCACCCGGCTGGTATCGAATCCCTGGCCATCGTCGATCACGTAGATCCGCACGTAATCGCGGCCGAGCTCGACGGTCACGCGGACCACACGGTCGGGGTCTTCGCCCGTGCCGTAGCGAATGGCGTTGCCCAGCGCTTCAGCCAACGCGGTTCGGAGATTGAAGCTGATGCGGCGGGGAGACAACGTGCCGGGCGGCACGTGGCTCGCGACCAGCTCGACGGCATCCCCGACGATCCCCAGATCGCTCGGGACGTCGAGCCGCATCGAGCCAGGCGTGACATCCAGGCGCAGACTCAAAACGCTGCGAGCGCCTCCTCGGCGGTCCGCGTGATGGCGAACAGGGTGTCGAGCTTGGTCAGCTCGAACAGGGTCTGGAGATCAGCGTTGAGCCCCGCCAGCCGGAGCTCCCCGCCCTGCTCGCGGATCTTCTTGGACAACGAGACCAGGACGCCCAGACCCGACGAATCGATGTACCCGGTCTTCGAGAAGTCGATGACGAATTTGCGCGAGCCCTCTTCGAGCGCGTCGAGCACTTTCTGCTTCAGCTCCTGGCGGTTGCCGACGATGAGCTGACCCTCCACGCCCACGATCACGACGCCGCTCTTGTCCTTCTTTAGCGTGAACCGCATTCCGGTTGGCCCCCCGCCCTAGGCTTTGCGCGTTTGGAGAATGGCGATCGCCGCCGTGCTCACAATATCATCGGCCGTGGCGCCGCGCGACAGGTCCGCGATCGGTTTCGCGAGTCCCTGAAGAATCGGGCCAATCGCGGTCCAGCCGCCGAGCCGCTCGACCAGCTTGTAGCCGATGTTTCCGGCATCGAGATCGGGGAAAATCAGCACGTTGGCGCGGCCGGCCACGCGTGTCCCGGGCGCTTTACGCGCTCCCACGTCCTCGATCAGCGCCGCGTCGGCCTGGAGCTCGCCGTCAAAGACAAAACCGGGCGGCGAGAGGCGGCGAAGGGCGGCAACTGCGTCCTGGACCCGCTGAACGCGCGGCCCCGCAGCGCTTCCGAGCGTGCTATAAGAAAGGAAAGCGACTACAGGCTCGTCGCCTACGATGCGGCGCCGGTCGCGCGCCGAAGCGATGGCGATGTCCGCGAGCTGCGCGGCGGTCGGCTCGGGGACGACGGCGCAGTCGGCGAATGTCAGCACGCGATCGTCTTTGATCATGTAGAACGCGCCCGATACCACCGCGATCTGGGGCGCCATCCCCACGGCCCAGATCGCCGCGCGAATCGTGTCCGCACTCGGGTAGACCGCGCCGCCCACCATGACGTCGGCCGCGCCGATGCCGACGAGACACGCCCCCCGCGTCAGCGGATGCTCTAATGCCTGGCCGGCCGCCGCGTCGGTAGGGAACTTGTCGGGCCGGCGAGATCGTAACAGGGCGATCAGGGCGGGGAGTGGGGAGTGGGGAGTGGTACGATCAAACACCTGCACGTGCGCGAGCCCCTCACGCTCGACCCGTCGCGCGGCCTCCTGCACCCGGGGATCGTCGCCTTCGGGAAACAGCACGCGCTGCCTCGCGTCGCGCGCCCGCTGCTTGACGCGATCCAGAAAACTCATGTGCTGAATTTTCGCTTCAGCGCCTGCTGGACCTTGGGGTGCACGAGCGCCGAGACGTCGCCGCCGAAGCGCGCGACCTCACGCACCAGGCTGGAGCTCAGGTAGGTGAGATCGAATGCCGGGACGAGAAACACGGTCTCGATCCCCGGGGCCAGGTTGCGATTCATGAGCGCCATCTGGAATTCGTACTCGAAGTCCGACACCGCGCGCAACCCGCGGACGATCACCGACGCATTAACCCTCTTGGCGAATTCAGCCAGCAACCCGTCGAACGACTGCACGTCCACCTTGTCGGACACGGTCTGCTTGATCAGCGCCACCCGCTCCTCGAGCGAGAACAGCGGCTGCTTCGCGACGTTGACCGCCACCGCCACGATCAGCTGGTCCACGAACTCGAGCGAGCGGTGAATCAGATCCTCGTGGCCCTTGGTGATGGGGTCGAACGATCCGGGATAGACCGCGATGCGTTTCATACGGAGGGCGGCGAAGGGCGGCGAGGGGCGGCGGAGGGCGGCGGCGACGCGTACAGGAATGTGATGGCTGTGTCCCCGTAGCGGCGCGTGTCGTCACCCTCGATGGCCTGATCGGCGGAATGCTCCACCGAAAACACGCGCGCGAACGGACTCTTGCGAAACAGCGCGGCGAGATCGGCGGCCTCAGCCCCCGCGTACGGCGGGTCGGCGAATGCCACGTCGTAGGCACCGGGCTGCAACCGTGCGGCGAAGCGCATCGCATCACTCCGGTGAATGGTGACCCGAGCATCGACCTGCAACGTTGCTGCGTTGTCACGAATTGCCGCTACGGATGCCGTATGGCGCTCCACAAAATCGACGGCCACCGCGCCGCGCGACAGCGCCTCGAACCCGAGCGCCCCCGAGCCCGCGAACAAATCCAGCACCCGCGCCTCCGGAATCGACTGCTGCAGAATGCTGAACCACGCTTCCTTCACCCGATCCGCGGTGGGTCGAACGGTCCGGCCGGCGGGAGCCTTGAGGCGCCGGCCTTTGAACTCACCCGCGATTATTCGAAGCACGCTCTACTTCGACGGCGCGAGCGATGCAATCCGAGCCTGAATGGTCGTCCGGCCCTGCCAATCGTCACGCTCGAGCCGAAAGGCGACATCCAGCGGCTCGACCAGCCAGTCTTGGGGAACCGCATCGGCCCAGCGGAAACCGATCGCCGGGATCACGGCTGAGCCGTCATCGAGCGTGAAGCGCAGATGATTGGTCCCCACGCGCCGCGCACCCACCGCGCGCGCATTGCGCACCCCGAACACCGGCGCGGGATTCCCCGCGCCGCAGGGCTCGAGATGGCGAATCAGGCGCTCGAGCTCCTGGTTCACCGAGGCCAGCGGCAGCTCAAGATCGACGCGCTGGCTTGGCGCGAGATCGTCGGGTGTCAGCAGCTCGGCGGCAACGGCCAAAAACGCCGCGCGAAATCCCTCGAAGCGCTCGCGTTTGACCGTGAAACCGGCCGCCATCGTGTGGCCGCCGTACTTCTCCAGATGGTTGCCAACCCGGTGCAGCGCGCCGTGCAGATCGAACCCCGCGATGCTCCGCCCCGAGCCGCGGCCGAACACCCCCGATTCGTCCCAGCCCACCAGGAACGTGGGCCGGCCGTAGCGCTCGACCAGGCGCGACGCGACGATGCCGATGACCCCCGGATGCCAGGTCTCGTTCGCGAGCACGATGGCGGCATCGCTCGGCGCGAGCGTCTTCTCGACCAGCTCGATGGCGTCGTCCAGAATCAGCTGATCCATCTCCTGGCGCCGGGCGTTGATCGTCTCGAGCTCGCGCGCCAGCGCCGCCGCCTCCTGCGGATTCTCGGTGAGCAGCAGCCGCAGCCCGTCGTTTGCGTCCCCGATCCGCCCCGCGGCATTCAGGCGCGGCGCGAGGATGAAGCCGATATGCGCGCCGCGCAGCGGCTTGCCGCCCAGACCCGCCGTTTCGATCAGGGCCCGCAGCCCGACCCAGCGCGTATCGGCCATCTTTTTGAGCCCGTAGCGCACCAGGATGCGGTTTTCGCCCACGAGCGGCACGACGTCGGCGATCGTGGCCAGCGCCACAAAGTCGAGGAAATGCAGCGGCAGATTGGGCGAGAGGCCCAGCTCCCGGACCAGCGCCTGCGCGAGCTTGAACGCGACCCCGGTACCGCACAGGTCCTTATCCTCGGACTTGCAGTCGGGCCGGCGCGGATCGAGCACCGCGTTCGCCGGCGGCAATTCGTCACCCGGCAGGTGGTGATCGGTGACGATGACGTCGAGCCCCAAGGCCCGCGCCGCTTTCACCGCGTCCACCGCCGTAATCCCACAGTCACACGTCACAATCAGACGCGCGCCAATCCGCTGGGCTTCCGCGAGCCCCGCGGGCCCGAAGTCGTAGCCGTCGCGAATGCGGTGCGGCACGAACGGATGCACGGTGCCGCCGGCGCTGCGCAGGATCCGCGTGAGCATCGCCGCGGCGCACTGGCCGTCCACGTCGTAGTCGCCATGCACCAGGATCGGCTGCTTCGCCCGCACGGCGCGCGCGAGCAGGTCGACCGCGACCGGCATGTCCGCCCAGCGCTGCGGGTCGGTGAGCCGCTCGAGGTCCGGCCGGAGGAAGGATCTGGCGAGATCGGGCGACGCGAACCCGCGCTGCACCAGCAGCGCCGCGAGCGCGTCGGGAATGCGGAGCTCCGACGCGAGCCGCTTCGTCGCGTCCGGGTCCGCGCCGGCAGTGATGATCCAGCGAGGAGGCGGGGTCATTCCTTGGCGTACAATAACACGCCACAGGCCTCGCAGCCCTCGATGGTGGCACCGCGCTGAATCAGCGACTTGCGCTGGGTCGGCACCGCCGTAAAGCAATTCCCGCACGAGCTCCCGTGCAGGGGGTAGACCGCCAGCGGCACCTTGCCGCGCCGAATGCGATCGTACTTGGCGAGCAGACCGGCATTCACCGCCTTGGCGGCCTGCTCGCGCTGCAGCACCAGCGTCTCTCGCTCGGCCGCGATCTCGTGACGTTTGCCCGCGAGCGCCTCGCGCTGCGCCGCCTGCGCATCGCGCACATTCAGCAGCGCGTTTTCGGCTTCGGCGGTCCTGCGCTCGGCTTCGCCCACCGCGTCGCCCGAGCGCATGAACTCGGCCTCCTCCTTCGCGAGCACGCTGCGGGCCAGATCGAGCTCGGCCATCAGCGTGGAGGCCTCCTTGGCGCCGCGCACCCACTCGAGCCGCTGGCGGCGCTGCTCCTGCATCGTGCGATAGCTCGCGATCTTCCCTTCCAACCCACCGCGGCGGTCCAGCGCGGCCTGAATCCCCGCGCGCGCCTGCGCGACGACCCGCTCGGCCGCCGCGATCTGCTCGTCCAGTGCCCGCAGCTCCGGTTCGAGCGCTTTCAGCCGGGCGTCGCAGCCGGCGAGCGCGACGTCCTTTTCCTGCAGGGCCAGCAATGCCTCAAGATCCGGGTGCACCCTTCCTCCTTGCATGCTCGAGAATTTTCCACGTGGGACGTTTGGCGTTTCGCTCGTTTGCCAGGGCCTGCTTTTCCAGCGCCAGGCGGCCCTTGTCGGCTTCCGGCGCCAGGTCGATTTCCTGCTGCTTGCGCGCGATCTCCCGATCCAGCCGCCGCGCTTCGAGCCAGTTCACCGCGCGCTCGAACACGACGTCGGGCTGCTCGTCGCCGAGGCCCTCGCCCTGCAGAGACTCGTAGGCCCGGGCCGCCGTTTCATCGAGCCGCTCCGGCGCATCGTCCGCGACTGCCTCGAACAGGGCTCGATAGATCGGGAACTCGAACTCTTCCGCGTCCACTGCCTCGACGATCCGCGAACGCCAGGCGTCCCCGGACACCATCAGGAGCAGGAGCGATTTCTCGGCGTTGGACGGCAGGGCGGAAGACTGGGCGGCGAGGGGCGGCGAGGGGCGGCGAAGGGCGGCCGGGTCTTCCTTCGGATCCACCTCGCGCTGCAACACGTCCTTGCGGACACCCGCCACTTCGGCGACCCGAGCGATGTACAGCTCGCGTGTGATGGGATCGGCCGCTGCTCTAATCGTGGGCAACAAGCGATCCAGTGCCCTTCTCCGCCCCGGGAGCGATCCGAAGAATCCTTTGCGCTCGAGGATCTGAATTTTGCGTTCCAGCACGTCCACGGAGTCTTTCAGCGCCTGCTCGAGCGCGGCTGCGCCCTTTTTCTCAA
This sequence comes from Gemmatimonadales bacterium, assembly GCA_035710265.1. Lineage (GTDB taxonomy): Bacteria > Gemmatimonadota > Gemmatimonadetes > Gemmatimonadales > GWC2-71-9 > 20CM-2-65-7. The sequence goes on from DASTDR010000254.1 coordinate 8,244, forward strand.
CGAGCGTGTCGGGATCTTCACCGTCGGGCAGCGTGGCGACGTTGACGCGAAGCTTGTGGCGCAGCAGCACGTCGCCCGCGCGGAACGTCGCGCGCAGGCCCGGCTCGTCCGAGTCGTACAGCAGGATCACCTGCGCCGTATGCCGCCGCAGCAGCTCCGCCTGATCGTCGGTGAGGCCGGTGCCGAGGGGCGCGACGACTTCTTCGAAGCCGGCGAGCGCTGTGCGCAGCACGTCGAACTGGCCTTCGACCAGAATCGCGCGCTCCGCCTTGCGCATGGCGTGCTTGGCGACGTGCAGGTTGTAGAGCAGCTGCCCCTTATGGAAAATCGGCGTCTCGGGCGAGTTCAAGTACTTCGGCTCTCCCTCGCCCAGGATCCGTCCGCTGAAGGCGACGACGCGCGACCTGAGATCGTGAATGGGAAACAGCAGCCGGCCGCGGAAACGAGGGGCTTTGGAGCCATCTTCCCGTTTAACGAGCAACCCGGCTTCGAGCAAAACCTCCTCGCGCAGCCCCAATCCTTTCATCGCGTCCATGAATGCCGTGCCCCGCGGTCCGAACCCGAGCCCCTGGAGCGCTGCTTGCTCCAGGGTGACGTGACGCGACTCGAGATAGCGGCGCGCACTATCGGCCTCGGGACTCTCCCGCAATTGCCGCGCAAACCAGTCCGCCGCCGTCGCGACCGCGGCGTACAACGGCTCGCGCGGGTCGGGACCGGTGGGACCACTCCGCTCCGGGATCGTGATGCCGGCGCGGCGCGCGACCTCGCGCACAGCGGTCGGATAGTCCATGCCGAGCTTCTTCATGAAGAAGGTGTAGACGTCACCCGCCTCGTGGCACACGAAGCAGTAGAACATCCCCTTCTTGGGAATGACGGCGAAGTTGCGGTGGGTGCCGCCATGGAATGGACAGGGCCCACGGTAATCAGCACCGGTGCGCTTCAGCTCGACGTGCTCCCCGATGATGCCCACGAGGTCCGCCGCTTCGCGGACTTGCTCGATGATTTCGTCGGGGATCATTTGAATTCCGCCTCAGTCACACCCTGATTCGTCGGCAGGATCCCGAATCGCTTGACGCGCGGATCGCGCTTCAGCTGCGCCTGCACGAAATCCCGCAACACCCCCGTGCCCTTCCCGTGGATGACCCGCAAATACGGAAGGTCGGCGAGGATCGCGTCGTCGAGGGCGCGCTGGAGCAACGGCTCGGCTTCTTCGACGGTGAGTCCGCGCAGATTGATCTCGCTCGCAGCAACCGTGGTCGTTTCGATCTGCGCCTTAGGGCTCGACGGCACCTGCTTTCTGCGCCTGAGCTCCTCCAAATTCACCCAGCCTGATTTCCGCTCTTCCTCAGGCTCGGTCTTTTCGATCGCCTCTTCCACAATCCGTCGCGCTTCTTTCGCCGTCGCTTCGGTCACAGCGGCCCGTGCCTGGGCCAGCGCCGATTCGACCGTCTTCCGCGCCTCGAGCAGATAGGCTCTGGCCTTGTCACGGGCATCTTTGTCGAGCGCTCGTTCCCGCGCCTCGAGCTCGTGCTGGAGGTTCTCGAGGTCGGCGAGGTGCTGACGCTCCTGTTCGAGCTGCGCGGCCCGCGTCTCGAGCTCCGCGGCGCGCGCGTCCATCTCGCGCCCGCGCGCCTCGACCGACGCGAGCAGGCGATCGAGCGTCCGCTCGGCGTCCGGCACCGCGCGTTCCGCCTCGGCCAGCACGTCCGACGCGATGCCGAGCCGCTTCGCAATCGCGAGCCCATACGAGCGCCCAGGCACGCCCTTGAGCAGCCGGTAGGTTGGCGTCAGCGTCTCAGCGTCGAATTGCAGCGACGCGTTCACGATGCCCACGGTCTCGGCGGCGAGCTGCTTCAGCGCACCCAGGTGGGTCGTGGCGAGCGTGATCGCACGCCGGCGCGTGAGCGTCTTGAGGGTCGCCGATGCCAGTGCCCCGCCTTCCGCCGGATCGGTGCCACTGCCGATTTCGTCGAGCAGCACGAGCGAGCCGGCGCCCGCGCCATCGAGAATCTCGCGCAACACCGCGACATGCGCGGAGAACGTGGAGAGACTCGCGGCGATCGATTGCCGGTCGCCGATGTCCGCGAAGACTCTTGTGAACACCGGCAGCGACGAGTGGGGGCCGATCGGCGGAACGATGCCGCTCTGCGTCATGAGCGCGAGCAGTCCGACGGCCTTGATCAGCACGGTCTTCCCGCCGGTATTGGGACCGGACACCAGGATCGTGAATTCGTCCGCCATGAGCTCGAGCGAGAACGGCACCGCATGATCGATCAGCGGATGCCGGCCATCACGAATCTTGACGTGCCCGCCGATCTCCGGCACAAACCCGTTGACCTCGACGGCATAGCGGGCCCGCGCGCACAGATCATCGAACGCGACGCACATCTCCCATGCCGCGGCGATCGCGTCGTGATGCGGCCGCAGCAGCTCAGTCAGCTCGCGCAGCACGCGCAGCACCTCGCGCTGCTCGGCGGATTCGGCGGCGCGCAGCTCGTTGCCGAGCTCGATGACCTCGGGCGGCTCAACGAACACGGTCGAGCGGGTCGCGGACTCGTCGTGCACGATCCCGCCGACGCGCGCGCGCGCCGTGACGCGGACCGGGATGACGTAGCGCCCGCCGCGAATCGTCACCGCGGCATCCGGGGCACGTTCGGTCTGATCGAGGCCGCCGAGGATCGAACCGAGACGGTCCATGACGTGCTTGCGAGCCTCGCGCACGCGGGCGCGGGCACGGGCGAGATCCTTCGACGCGCCGTCGAGCACTTCACCATCCGGCGAAATGGAGCGCGCGAGCGTGGTTTCGAGCTCTTTCGGCGGAGCGTCGACGCGCAGTGCAGCCGTGCGGCGTGCGGCGTGCTGCGTGTCGAGCCGCTTGAGATCCGCGGCGACCACGCGCATCGCGGCGAGCGCGACCGTCAGCTCGGCGAGCGGCAGTGCGTCGAGCGCGCTGCCCGGCACCGTCAGCAGCTCCAGCGTCGGCGCGATGTCGGGCACGGGCTCGGCACGGATCGTTTCGTCGGTGATCAGGAGCGCGGCGAGCTCCGCCACCTGCGCGAGCGCGGCACGGATCGAATCAGCATCGGTCTCGGGGAGTCGGCCTGCGACGCGTGCGGCACCCAGCGGTCCTGCGGCGTGGAGCGCCACGCGCGCGAGGGCCTTGGGAAATTCGAGAGTCTCTAAGACGTGGTCGATGCTGCCAGCTCCTCGCGGACGATCTGGTTGATCACTTTTCCGTCCGCTCGTCCCTTGAACTTCGGCATCACCGCGCCCATCACCTTCCCCAGGTCCTTCGCGCCGCCCGCGATCGCCTCGCGCACGGCGGCGCGAATCTCGTCGGGCGGCACGGACGCGGGAAGATACGCCTCGAGCGCTTTGATTTCGGCAGATTCTGTGGCGGCCATGTCGGTGCGGCCCACCTTTTCGTACATCTCCACCGACTCGCGGCGCTTCTTGATGCCGCGCCGCAGCACCTCCACCGTCTCATCGTCGGACAGTGGATGGTTGATCTCGATTTCCTTGTTCTTGACGTCTGAGAGGATGGTGGAGAGGAGGAGGGTGCGCGCCTGATCGCGTTGTTTTCTCGCTTCGTTCATCGCGGCGCGCAGCCGGTCTGCTAAGCTCGGAGCCACCATTTACGCGTAGCGCGGCCTGCGATTCTTACGGCGCGCGGCGTTCATCTTGCGCTTCTTACGCTCACTGGGCTTTTCGTAGTGACGGTGCTTGCGCAGGTCAGCCAGGATCCCGGCCTTTTCACATTTCTTCTTGAACCGCTTCAGCGCACGCTCAAAACTCTCGTCATCGTGAATGATGACTTCCGGCATTGGGCTCCCTTTGTAAGTGATTTGAGACACACGAACTTAGCTGAAGGGATAGGACGGTGCAACCCTGACGAGGAGCTACCGGCTATCGGCTATCCAGGCGGCCACTGCATCGCCCGACCTCCCAGCACGTGCAGGTGCAGGTGAAAGACTGTTTGACCGCCATCGGGGTTCGTGTTCACGACCACGCGGTACCCTTTCGTCGCGATCCCGGCTTCCTGCGCGATCTCGCGGGCAAACGACAGCAGCTCACCCAGCATCTTGCCGTCTCGTGCGTCATTCAACGAGCTCACGTGGGTCGTCGGGATGACCAGCACGTGGGTCGGCGCCTGCGGGTTCAGGTCCTTGAAGGCGACCGCCTGGGGCGTGCGTTTGACGACCGTCGCCGGGATCTCACCCGCCACGATCTTGCAGAAGACGCAGTTACTCACCGGGTTGGCCCCCCAGGGCGCGCTTGAGCGTGTCCCAGAACTTGCCGCGCTCCTTCTCGGGAGGGGCGTCTTCGACCTCGCTCAGCTTCTCGAGCAGCTTGCGCTGCTCGGCGCTGAGCTTGTTGGGGATCCAGACGTGGATGCGCACGTGCAGGTCGCCGTGCCCGCCTTCACCCAGGCGCGGCAGTCCTTTGGCGCGCAGGCGATAGGCCATCCCGGTCTGCGTGCCCGGCTCGATCCGCAGCATCGATTCCCCGAATGGCGTCGGCACCTTCACCTCGGCGCCGAGTGCCGCCTGGGTGAAGGTGATGGCGAGATCGTACACCAGGTCGTCGCCATGGCGCTCGAAGCGCGGATCGTCCTTGATGTCGAGCACGGCGATCAGGTCGCCGCGCGGGCCGTTGCGCGGACCAGGGACGCCCTGGCCCCGCAGCGTGAGGTAGTGATGATCGGCGACGCCGGCGGGGACGTCGATCTGAATCGTCTTTTCGCTCTTCACGCGTCCATCGCCGCCGCAGCGCGCGCACGGGTGGTGCACCACGGTGCCTTCGCCGCCGCAGGTGGGGCATGGAGAAACGGTCAGAAATTGCCCGAACAGCGACTGCGCCTGGCGCCGCACTTCACCGCTGCCGCCGCAGGTCCCGCACTGCACCGGCTGCGTGCCGCGGCGCGCACCCGTGCCCGAGCATTCGGGACAGCTGTCGAGGCTCTTGATGCGGACCGTCTTGGTGGTGCCGCTCGCGACTTCAGCGAGCGTGAGCTTCAGGCCGACTTTGATGTCGTGCCCGCGGCGCCGGTCACGTCTGGTGCCGCCGCCGAACAGACTTTCAAACCCTCCACCACCGCCACCACCGCCACCACCGCCGAGACCGAAGTCTCGCATGAACACCATGAGCGCTTCGGACAGATCGAAGTGCATCGAGCTGAAGCCGCCTCCCCCAGCTCCCGCGCCGCGCGGCCCCTGGTGCCCATAGCGGTCGTACGCCGCGCGCTTCTCCGGATCGCGCAGCACTTCGTACGCTTCGGTGACGAGCTTGAACTTTTCCTCGGCCGCTTTGTCACCGTTGTTGCGGTCGGGGTGGCACTCCATCGCGAGCTTGCGGTAGGCTTTCTTGATATCGGCTTCGGTGCAGTCGCGTTGCACGCCGAGGATGACGTAAAAATCCTGCTTCATGCTATTCGAGCAGCTCCCCCACCAGTTGGGACGTGTGATTGACGAGCGCGGCGATCTTGTCGTACGGCATACGGGTCGGGCCCATCACGCCGATCACGCCGGTGAGCGGTCCAAACCGGTAAGGCGATGTCACCAGCGTGAACGGTGAGAGCCGCGCGTCGGTGTGCTCCTGCCCGATCGTAATCGTGAGACCTTCGCCGCCGCGCGCGGTGAGCGCATCGCGCAGCAGGTCGCGGCGCTCGGTGACGTCGATCAATCCCTGGAGCTGGGCGCGCGTCGAAAACTCCGGCTGACCCGCGAGCGGCTGCGTGCTGCCGAGGTGCACCGGGCCCGCCTGCGCGACCGGCACGTCGAACAGCTCGTCCGCCTCCTGAATGAAGATGTTGAGCAGCTCGCTGGAGCCGGGCTCCGACGGGCTGGCGTCGCGCAGCCGTTGCGCGAGGGTGGCGCGGATCTCTTTCAACGTCAGACCGGCGAGCCGCTCGTTGAGCACGACCGTCACCTGCTGCACCGCTTCGCCGGCCAGCTCCGAGCGGACCTCGACGAAGATCGTGCGCACCGCGCCGCTGCGCAGCGCGAGCACCAGCAGCAGCCGCTCGCTCGAGACCTGAAGCAGATCGAGCCGCTCGAGCACCGCATCTTCGAGCGTGGGGCCGACCGCGACGCCCAGCTCATTCGTCAGGACGCCGAGCACCTGCGCCGCGCGCGACAGAATCGTCTCGACCGCACTGCGCTGGCCCTCCAGCTGGCCGCGGATATGCTGCGCCTGCGCCGGGGCCACGAGCGGGGGCCGCATCAGGTAATCCACGTACACGCGGTAGGCGAGGTCGGTCGGAATCCGTCCCGCGGAGGTGTGGGGGTGGTACAGATAGCCCTTTTCCTCCAGGTCGCTCATCGTGTTGCGAATCGTCGCGGGAGAGAGCCCGAGCTGGTGCCGCTTGGCAATAGTCCGGCTCCCCGCCGGTTCGGCGGTCTGCACGTAGGTCTCGATCACGGCTTCGAGGACCTGCCGTTCGCGGTCGGAGAGCGGGGTGGTCATGGAACCAAGGAATCTAATCTCAACCAGCCTTCGGGTGTGCACTTGAGCCTGCCGCCCTGTTCGAAGACCCACCCCTGGGCGGCGAAATGGGGCGGCGGCGAGGGGCGGCGCAGGGCGGCAACGGCAACGCCGTCCACCGTTCTCAGGCCGAGGTAGATCGCTTCAAGTTCGCGCTGCTCGTCGGTCAGCGTTTCCTCCGACTCGACGGCCGATCTGCCCTCCTGGATCGCGCGCCGATAGGCCTCCCAGGCGCGGAGATTCCAGCGCCGGGTCCGCCCGTCGAACGAATGGGCTGCCGGGCCCAGTCCCACATACGCCTTGCCGGACCAGTAGGCTGAGTTGTGGCGCGAGCGGAGCCCGGGGAGCGCGGCATTCGAGACTTCGTAGAACTCGTAGTTCTCGGCCGTCAGTCGTCTGTGGGCGGTCAAGTACTCTTCGGCGTAGCGCTCGTCGTCGGGTACGCGCGTCGCTCCGCGTGAAATCCATCGATCCAACGGCGTCCGGGGTTCGACCGTGAGCCCGTAGAGGGAGCAGTGAACCGGGCGCAGGGAGCAGAGCATATCGAGGTCGCGGTCCCAGTCGCGGTTTAGTTCCGCGGGAAGGCCAAAGATCAGATCCAGCGAGATGTTCGTGATCCCGGCGCCACGCAGCGCGTGCACCGCGGCGCCGATGCGGGCGGCGTCATGGGAGCGGTGCATCCACTTGAGGACGGTGTCGTCGAACGATTGGGCGCCGAGGCTGATGCGATTGATGCCGGCGGCGCGCCATGCCCGCGCCGCAGCGACGGTGACATCCTCAGGGTTGGCCTCGATGGTGATCTCACGCGCAGCGTGCGGCGTGTGGCGCAGCGAGGTGAGTTCGAGCAGGAGCGCGGAGATCGCTTCGGCCGGAAGGAGCGATGGCGTCCCGCCGCCGAAGT
>DASTDR010000255.1:0-12021 GCA_035710265.1 Gemmatimonadales bacterium
AGCAAACCGGGGATAACCTGGTGCTTCTCCTTGAGGGGCCCCGCCAAAACATCGGCGGGGCTACCCTGTTGATTTTTGCCGTCTTCGCCACGGCCGTACAGGCGCAGACGCCACCCGGCACGCTCATCCGCAACGGAGCGACCGTCATCTATCAGGCCGCGACCGGTGCAACCTTTGACCCCGTCGCCGATTCCGCATTCGTCACCGTCGGCTCGCCGGCCGGCATCGCGATCACGCTGAGCAAGGCGGGCGATCGCGCAACCGGGACGCTCGGTGACGTGCTCACATACACAATTACGTATCAGGGACTGGCTAGTGAGAGCGGAGGGAGCCCGGGGAGCACCGCTACGGACGTCGTGCTCACGGATCCGCTACCCGCCGGCGCGACGTATGTCGCCGGCAGTATCACGCTCGACGGCACGCCGCTCACGGATGCGACGGGCGACGATGCCGGTTCGTTCAACGCCGCGTCGCGCCGAGTTAGCGTGACGCTGCCGAATGTGACCGGGAGCAGCGCGGGCATCATCAGATTCCGCGCGCGCCTCGACGGCACGGTCTCACCGTCGAACGTCGGGCGGGTGGCGTACACGACACCCTTCGGCCCCGACTCCGCGGCGTCCAACCCCGCGGTGACGACGCTTGTTTTCGCGGGGCTATCGCTGAACGTCTTGCTCGATGCGCCTGCGCCAGGCGTTCCGGCGCGCGCCGGGAGCCCTGTGCACTACCGCGTGCACTACGCCAACCCGGCGAACGGCGTGATTGCCCGCAACGTGGTCGTGACCGACACGCTGCCGCCCGAGCTCGAGTACGTGGGCAGTATCCCGTTATCCCAAGCGGCTGTTCCCGCGCCCAAAGTGGCGGGAGCGGTGCTCACGTGGACGATCGGCGACATCGCGCCCGGCACGACGGGAGACCTCGTGATCCAGACGGTTGTCGCGCCAACCTTGCCCGACTCGACGACGGTGGCCAACCGCGTCTGGGTCAATCTCGCCAATGGTCCGCCCGTCACGGGTTCGGCGCCGCCCCTGCTGCTCCTGCCCACCGCCGGTCAGCTGTCGCTCGTGCAGACCGCCGACGTGCTCGCAGTGGGCCTGGGCCAGACCGTGCCGTACACCCTGGCGCTCGCGAACCTCGGCGTGGGACCGCTGGCCGATATTCGGATCGTGGTCGGCTTGCCCGAGGGTGCGCGCTACACGCCGAACAGCGCGCTTGGCGCCGATTCCGTTGTTCTGAACGGGCAGGAGGTGACCTTTTACGTCGCCGGTCCGCTCGCGGGTGGTACGACGCACAACGTGCGCTATCAGGTCGCGATCGTCACGGCCGGAGCCGAAGTCCTCCAGAGCTCGGCGGTCGCATACGCGGAAGGCGGCACCGTCGTGTCGACCCAGGCGGCCGCCTGGGTGAACGTGCAACAGACGGCGCCGCTCGAAACGCGCGCCGTGATCGGCAAAGTGTTCGCCGACGCGAACGCCAACGGCCGGCAGGATGCGGGCGAGCATGGCGTGGAAGGCGTCGACGTGTGGACCGATGACGGCGAAATCACCACCACTGACGCCGATGGGCGGTTCTCGTTCGACAACATGCGCCCCGGTCGCCACGTGTATCGCGTCGATCCAACGACACTGCCGGTGGGCTCTCGCGTACCCGATCCCGCGCAGGCCCGCGATGGCTCCGGCTGGACGACGCCGCGGGTGAGCTTTGCGGTTAGTACGGCGGCGGGAGGTAAGGCGGCGGGAGATAAGGCGGCGGGAGATAATGCGGCGGTAGATAATGCGGCGGTAATGAACGGCCAGAATGGCCACAATGGACACAATGGGGCGCCCGAGCTGTTCGTCCCCGCGCTGCGCGACTCGACGGCGCGCGCGCGCGAGCAGCGCCGCGGGCTCACGGCCGGTCCCGCCGTGACGGTGTTCGCTCCGACCGACGGGGCGATCCTGCCGAGCGATCGCGTCTTCGTCGGCGTGACGGGCGAGCCTGGCGCGCCGGTCCTGTTGTTCGACGGCAGCAAGCGCATTGGCGGCGGCAAGGTCCGCGGCGACGGCATTCACGACTTCATCGGTGTGGCGCTCGCGCCGGGACCGCATCGCTTGCGTGTGATGATGAAGAACTCGTGGGGCCAGGAGCGGTGGGACAGTCTCACCGTCCACGTCGGGGGGCGCGCGAGAAATCTCGTCTATGACGGATCGAAGGTCGTCCTCACCGTGGACCAGCAGCGCATCGACACCGTGTCCATACACGTATTCGACCAGTGGAACGTCCCGGTAATCACGGGAGCTCTCGTCACCGTGTCCGCTGACGGCGCCGAGATCCTGAACGACGACGCGGACGGCTCGTCGGTCGGGCTCCAGGTCAGGTCGGATTCGACCGGCGTGCTGACGCTCGCGCTGCGCGGTGGCCACGAGGTGCGCGTTGGATCGCTGCTGCTGCGCGCCGACACCGCCGGCGCCACACGCGTGCAGGTCGAAATCCTCCCGGCGGCTAAGGCCTTCATGCTGACGGCGGCCGGGCAGGTGGGGATGGGCGCGAGTCCCGATGCGTTCGGGGCGGCGACGGCGCGGGGCCGGCTCGATCAGCGTACGTCGGTGCTCGTGAGCGTCGACTCCCGCCAGCTCGATGCCGGAACCGAGAATTTCGGCCGCGCGGTCGATCCGCTCGGCGATGCGCAGTACCCGATTCTGGGTGACGCGGGGCTCAGGCAAACGCGCAGCCCCTCTCGCTACGCGGTCGCGGCGCGGGTGGAGCGCGGGCTCGATTGGCTCGCGTTCGGCGACCTCAGCACGGGGTCCTTTGCCGGCGGCCTCACCCTGTCGGGCTACGATCGCGCACTGGCGGGCGTCGCCGGGCGCGTGACCACGGGCCCCGTCGTGTGGCAGGGCTTCGGCGCGGCGAGCGGCGACCGGCTCGTGCAGCTCCAGGTCCGCGGCGCCGGGATGTCGGGTCCGTACGACGTCGGGGGCGGCATGGGCATCAAACCGGGGACCGAGCGCGTCGTACTCGAGACCAGGCGCTTCGATGACGCGCAGCAGATGCTGGCGCGCCAGGCGCTCACGCGCTTCATAGACTATCAGATCGACTACGAGCGCGGGTTGCTGCTGTTCAAGCAGCCGGTGCCCGCGGCCGATCCGTCGGGCAATCCCGTCTTCATCATGATCACCTACGGTGCGGAAGAAGGAGGCGGCGCGCGGTCGACCGTGTGGGGCGTGCGGGCCGCCGTGGACGCGCGCGCGCTCATCAAGGCTCACGAGTCGCTGGACTCGCTGCGCATCGGCTCGACGTTCATCCGCGACGGCCGTCCGGGTGCCGAGCGCGAGCTGGCAGGCTTCGACTTCGGCGCGCTCCGGGTGGGGCGCATCGCGCTGCGCGGCGAGCTCGCGCACTCGCAGACTGCAGACTCAGCCGGTTCCGCGATGAGTCTCGGCGGCTTGATCATGTTGACGAAAGGATTCTCGGTATCGGGCGAGTGGCTGCGAACCGACGCCGAGTTCCACAACCCCGCGAACATCGCGCTGGTCGGCGGGACCCGCGATTTCAAGCTCGGCGCGCGCTTCGAGGCAGGCGGCACCGAGCTGCGGCTCGAGCATTCCGCGCAGACGTTCGATCTGCAGGGCGTGAGCCGGGCGAAGTCCGGCGCGTTCGTGGGGCAACGCTTCGGGGGGGGTGCGCTGCGGGCGCAGGTCGGTGTGTCGGCGAGCCGGCTCAACACCGGGGCGAGCGACGAGCGGGCCCAGGCGAGCGAGCTGCGGCTGCTGTGGTCGCCGATCCGCGCGCTCACCTTCACCGCGGAATCGCGCCGGCACCTGGGTGAGGATTTCAGTCCCGTGCAGCCCGACTACATCGGCGGCGGCGTCACGTTCAAGGCGACTGCACGGACGTCGTTCGAGCTGAGCCATCGCCAGGTCGAGCTTCCCGGAGGCCTGGACTACGCCGTGACCTCGCTCGGCGGCCGTTCGGATATCGGCTCGGGGACGCAGGCGTGGGGCTCGTATCAGATCGCGGGCGCGAATGGCGGCCAGGTCGCGGCGGTGATGGGATTAAACAACCGGCTGCGCTTCGGGCCCGCCTGGACGCTGAGCACGCTGTTCGAGCGGCGCTTCGGGTTGAACGATGCGCCCAGCGCCGATCCGGTCCGCGCGCTGCCGTTCACGCAAGCTGAGGAGGATTACTGGTCGGCGGGACTCGGCGCGGAGTACCTGCCGGAGCAGGCGCCCTACCGCTTGAGCCTGCGCGGCGAGGTGCGCGAGGGCGCGGAGCGCTCGAGCCGGCTGCTCACGCTCGCGGGCGCTGCCGACCTGACAAGGTCGTTCGCGCTGATCACGCGTCAGGAATTCCAGGGCGCGGACGATCAGCTCTCGAGCGGCCGGGTCGAGCGTCAGCGGATCTCGTCGATCAATGGTATCGCGTTCCGGCCGGTGGGGTCGGACGCGCTCAACTTCCTCGCCAAGGTTCAGATCGTGGATGAGCGCAACCCGCTCGGCGGCGGCGTGCTGGCGGGGCAAACGGTGGGGGGCCACGAAGCGCGGCGGATTTACATGACCGAAGCGATCTGGTCACCGAGCGCGTGGTTCGAGTTCGGAGCGCGCTACGCGCTGCGCAACGCCGACGCCACCGTCACGCATCCGGACAGCGTGGTGCAGTCGCTGCGCTCGGCGGCCGACTACATCGGCTCGCGGCTCGATGTCGGGCTGTTCGCGTGGCTGCGGGTACGCGGCGACGGCCGGCTGCTGCACGAGCGGACCACGCGTACGACGCAGTGGGACGCGGCGCCGCAGCTGGTGATCGTGCCGGTGCGCGGGATCGAGCTTGCCAACGGCTATCGCTGGGGCGATTTGCGCGATCCCGATTTCTCGGTGCGCGGGGGCGCGGGGTGGTTCATGACGATCGGCGCGACGATTACGGAGCGGTCGTTGTCGACGATCGGGGGCTTCTGGCGCTCGCGGGAAGGTAAGTAGGGCGGCGATCCGCATTGCGGGCGCGTCCTCCATCGATCGCATGACGTTGCGCCGCGGCGATCAGCGGATGGAAGTCGACTCGCCGCTGGTGGCGGGCCGGCAGGTCGAGCGGCTGGCGCAGCAGGCCGGCGGCTATATAGAGGAAGCGAGCGGCAGCTCAGACGGACATGTGAGTGTTTTGGCGCGCGTGCCCGCGGCGAGACTGGAAGAGCTGATGGACAGTATCAAAACGTTCGGCAAAGAGCGGGGCCGGCGGCTGACGGGCCGGGACGTGACCGATCAGTACGTCGATCTCGAGGCCCGCTTGCGCAGCAGCATCGCGCTGCGCGATCGGCTGCAGCAGCTGCTGGGTCGCGCCGAAAGCCTCGACGACGTGCTCAAGCTCGAGCAGCAGATCGCGCGGCTGCAATCCGAGATCGACGGGCTCCAGGCGCGCCTCGACCAACTGCGCTCAGGTGTGGCGCTCGCGACGCTGTCGGTGAGCTTCGAACAAGGGCGGGTGCTGGGGCCGCTCGGGGTAGTGGGCAAGGGGCTCGCGCGCGGCGTGTCGTGGCTGTTCGTGATCAAGTAGGAGCGCGGCGAGGGGCTTGGCCCGCGGTGAGGAGGCTGAGCGTAGATTCCGCAGAAACACGCCCAGGAGACGCGATGGATTAGCTCCGATCGGACTCCGATCCGGGGTTTTGGGGTATCGGGAGCATCACTTACTGGAGCAGATCATGGCTGATAAGCGCGGATCGTTCAACAAGCAGGGGCAGAACGTGCAGCGCCAGCAGGGGAAGTTCAACAAGAAGGCGCAGAACCTGCAGGATCAGGAAGGGAAGCAGAAGCACAAGGGGCAGGAGAAGTGGCCGGTGGACGAAATCGAAGGAGAGGTCTAAATGCGAATCCCAAAGCTGATCCAGCGGCTCGGCCGGAAACCTAAGGCTTTTTCAATCGTTCCCCTTATCCCGATCGCGCTCGTGGTGACTGATGCTGTGTTCGCGATCCTGAACCAGCGCCGGCTCAAACGGCTCGAGGCTCGGGTCGCCCGGCCGAGAGCTGCGGCGGCGCGCGCGTAGCTTCACCCCCTGACCCCCTGACCCCCTGACCCCCTCTCCCGTTGGGAGAGGGGGAACTGGAGGCTCTCGCTAGCGGGCTCCGTAGACGAGTAGGGGGTATTTGTAGTGTGCCTCCAGACTCGGTCCAGCGCTCATCCGTCGCCGTTAGAATCATTGCGGCAATTCTCGTCGCCGCGGCGCTGGTGCTGGGTCGCGACTTCTTCATTCCGATCGCCTTGGCGCTGGCTTTTCATGCGCTGCTCAGTCCCATGGTGCGCCGACTCGAGCAGGCGCGGCTGCCGGCGCCGCTTGGCGCCGCGGTCGTGGTCCTGGGCGGGCTGGCGCTGTTCGGGGTCGGCGGGTGGGCACTGTCGGGGCCGGTCGGAGACTGGTTTGAGAAGGCACCGGCCAGCATTGCGACCGCGCGCAAAAAGTTGAGCTCGATCGGCGGACCGTTGACGAAGCTGAGCGATGCCGCGGCCGGAGCGCCCGCTGCTCCCGCACCTGCTCCCGCGCCGTCACCACCTCCAGCGCCTCCACCACCTCCTCCACCTTCACCAACTGCCGCTACGGCGCCCGCGCCACCATTCCTCACGCAGCTGTTGGGAAGAGCGGCGTCGTTCGTGGGGTTGGTCGTCCAAGTGGTCGTGCTGCTGTACATCATGCTGGCCATGGGGGCGAAGCTGTTTGGCAAACTCGTGAAAGTCATGCCGGGGCCCGACGACAAGCGCACCGCAGGCGAGGTCCTGCATCAGACGGAGTCGATCGTATCGCGTTATCTCGTGATCACGGCACTCATCAACGCGGGGCAGGGAGTCGTGGTGGGGGTCGCGATGTGGGCGATCGGGATGCCCAACCCGCTGATCTGGGGCCTGCTGACGTTCGTGTTTGAGTTCATCCCGTTTTTGGGCGGCATCATCAACATGGCGCTGCTGTTGGTCGGCGGGTTGACGGCATTCACCAGCGTGGGCCGGATCGTCCTGCCCGCGATCGTCTATCTCGTCATCACCACGATCCAGAACAACGTGGTATCACCGTTTGCCTACGGCGATCGCCTCAAGCTCAATCCGCTGGCGGTGATGATCTTCGTGTTGTTCTGGTGGTTCATCTGGGGCGTTCCGGGCGCGTTTCTCGCGATTCCCATAGCCGCCACGCTCAAGGTGCTCGGCGATCAGGTACCCCGTCTTGCGCCGATGGGGGAGTTGCTGGGCGGTGACGATGCTCGCGCACGCGCCCCGGCTCGGGGTTAGCTTCCCCAGGTGACCGACCTCCGCCTTCCGGCGCCGCGGCGCCGCCGTCTCAGCCTCGGCATCGCGCTCAGCCTTGCCCTCCTGCTCTTCGTTTTCCCGACGCTGGTGCGGCTGCTGGCGGAATGGCCCTGGTTCAGCTCGCTCGGCTACGAGCGGGTGTTCGGCACCCGGATCATCGCCGCCACGCTGCTCGGCGTCGTGACCGGCGGATTCGCCTTCGCATTCCTCTATATCAACCTGCGGTTCGCGCAGCGCGGCGTCGTGCCGAAGCCCGTCGTGATGCGGCTGAACCCCCAGACACCCCCCGTCGACGTGACGCGGCTGGTGCGGCGCCTGGCGCTGCCCGTGGCGCTGGGGCTCGGACTGCTGTTCGGCCTCGCCGCCTCGAACGGCTGGCTGCCGGTGATGGCGTTCCTGCGCCAGACCCCGTTCGGTGTCACCGATCCGCTGTTCGGGCGCGACATCGCCTACTACGTCTTCTCCGTTCCCGTCGTCGCCGGCGTGCTCGGCGTGCTGATGGCGCTCGGCATACTGTCGCTCGTGGCCTGCGGCGCGCTGTACGTCATGCGCGGCGACGTGATCGTTCACAACAAGAGCGTTACGATCGAGCCGTCCGCCCGGCTGCACCTCGCGCTGCTGCTGGCGGGGGTGTTCGTGCTGACGGCGCTGCGCATCTACTACGTGCGACTGCCGGGCGTGCTCTACTCGACCACGGGGCCACTGATCGGCGCGAGCTTCGCCGATCTCCACGGCACGGTGATCGGCCTCAAGCTCGCGGCGCTGGCCGCGCTCGCGGGCGCGGTGCTGGTGATCCTCGGCGCGCGCAGCAGGCGTTTGGTGCGGAACGCCGTGCTGGGCGGGGGCCTCTACGTCGCGGTCTCGTTTCTGGGGATCGTGGTCTATCCCGCGGTGCTGCAGAAGTTCGTCGTCGCGCCCAACGAGCTGTCGAAGGAGACGCCGCAGCTCCGCCACCACATCGACGCGACGCGCCGGGCCTGGGGCCTGGACAGCGTGCAGGTGCGCGATCTCTCGGGCGAAGCCCGCCTCACCGAGCGCGACATCCGCAACAACCGTCCCACGATCGACAACGTGCGGCTGTGGGATCGCGACCCGCTGCTCCAGACGTTCGGGCAGCTCCAGGAGATCCGCACCTACTACGACTTCGTGTCGGTGGACGACGACCGCTACGTCATCGACGGGCGCTCCCGCCAGGTGATGTTGTCGCCGCGCGAGCTCAACTCGGCGTCGTTGCCGACGCGCACGTTCATCAACGAGCGGCTCACGTATACCCACGGGATGGGGCTCACGCTCGGGCCGGTGAACGAGGTGACGGAGGAGGGACTGCCGGTCCTGTTCATCAAGGATCTGCCGCCGGCCGGCACCGTGTCGCTCGCAGTGAAGCGGCCCGAGATCTACTTCGGCGAGCTCACCGGCTCCTGGGTGTTTGCCAACACGCAGCAACCCGAGTTCGACTATCCCTCGGGTGACGAGAACATCTTCAGCAACTACAAGGGCTCGGGCGGCGTACGCGTAGGTGGGTTGTTCCGCCGGCTCGTGCTCGCGGCCCATTTCCGCTCGCTCAAGGTGCTCTTGTCGAGTGACATCACGAGCGAGAGCCGGGCGCTGTACGTGCGCAACATCCGCGAGCGGGCGCACACGGTGCTGCCGTTCCTGGCGTTCGACTCCGATCCGTACATGGTGATCGACAGTGAAGGCCGGCTCAAGTGGATTCTCGACGCCTACACCGCGACGAGCCGCTATCCCTATGCGCAGCGGCTGCGCAACGGCATCAGCTACATGCGCAACAGCGTGAAGGTCGTGATCGACGCGTTCGAGGGCAGCGTGACCGCGTATCTGGCGGATCCGGACGATCCGCTGGTGCAGACCTTCGGCAACGTGTTCCCGGGCATCTTCCAGCCGCTCGATTCAATGCCGGCCGATCTGCGCGCGCATATCCGCTATCCCGAGGATCTGTTCAGCATCCAGAGCGATCTGTATGCGACGTATCACATGGCGGAGCCGCGGATTTTCTATCATCGCGAGGATCAGTGGCAGAAGCCGGTGTTGTCGGTGGCGCCGGAGCGGACCGAGCTGTTTCTGCGGCACATCGTGATGCGGCTGCCGAGCGAGCGCCAGGCGGAGTTCATCTTCATGGTGCCGTTCACGCCGCGGGGCAAGGACAACCTCGCATCGTGGATGGTGGCGCGGAATGATGGGGAGCACTACGGCGAGCTGGTCGTGTATCGCTTCCCCAAGCAGAGCCTGGTGTTCGGGCCGACGCAGATCGTCAACCGGATCAATCAGGACACGGAGATCGCGCGCCAGGTGTCGCTGTGGGACCAGGGCGGCTCGCAGGTGATCCGCGGCAATCTCCTCGTGATTCCGATCGAGGAATCGCTGATCTATGTGATGCCGCTGTATCTCCGGGCGCAGGGCGGCCGGATTCCGGAGCTCAAGCGGGTGGTGGTGGCGCACGAGAATCGCGTTGTGATGGAGGAGACGTTGGAGGAGGGGTTGTCGCGGCTGTTCGGGAGCAGCGGCGCCGAACGGCCGGTTGAGCGAGTCGCCACCGTGCCGGGTGCGGCGGCGACTGACGCGCGCGCGGCCGATCTCGCGCGCCGAGCGAACGAGTCGTTCCGCCGTGCCCTCGAGGCGCAGCGCGCCGGGGATTGGGCGCGCTACGGTGAGGAGCTGCGGCGGCTCGAGGACGTGCTGCGGCAGCTGCAGGTGGTGTTGGGCGGTAGGTGAGGCGGCGGTAGGTGAAGCGGCGGCGAGGGGCGGCGAGGGGCGGCGACTTTACAGGATGGCTCCGAGCGGGCACGAGAATCCCGGCAGCACGTCCTCGCCATCCAGCGGCGCGTCGTCCGCGACGATCGCCTCGCTGCCGTCCTGGCGGTACACACGCGCGCGGCGGCGCTCGGGGTCGATCACCCACACGAGTCGCGTGCCCGCGTTGAGCCAGTCAGCCACTTTCCGCAGTACTTCGCCCGGCCGATCGCGCGGTGACAGGATCTCGACCGCGAGGTCGGGCGCGAAGTCCGCGAAACCCGTGGGCGCGGGATCGGGCGCGCGGTCCCGCCGCACGAAGGCCAGATCCGGGCCGCGGACCGTATCGGGATTCGCCTCCAGCTTGAAGCCTGCGTCGCCCGCGAGGACTTGCCCCTGCTGATGCGCGTCAGCGTAGTTGATGAGGATGTGGGCGAGTCGCGCCGTGACGGCGCCGTGCAGGTAGCCGGGGGGCTCGCGCACGACGAGCACGCCCCGCACGAGCTCGACGCGCTTGTCGGGGAAGCTCATCTGAAGGATCTCGTCCGCGGTCACGAGAGCGGGGGGCATGGACGGAACGTAGGAGCGCTCACTGGTCATAGCAAGCAAATCTCGGTGGACGGCGTCAACGCGAGGTCAATGACGATAAGGCGGCGGCGAGATAAGGCGGCGGCGAAAGGGCGGCAGCTAACGGAGAAGCTGCACCATTGCGAGGACGATGAGGACTGTTGCGACCTGAAGAATCCAAAAGCCGAACGTAGTAGCCCGCCGGACCATCTTTAATTCGAGCTCCGCCGCACGTAAGTCGATCCTGGCTTCGAGCTCGGCTACGCGCTGCTCGAGCTTCGCATCAAAGAGGGCCAGGTTGAGCTTATTCATGTCTGGCATGACGCAAAATAGGCTCGGCGGCCGACGGTATCAAGAAACTACAAACCGCATCAGGTCTTTCGCTCCGCGCGGCGCCCGAAGGAGATTGACGTGTAACGCGGTGAATTGGTACTCATTCACCGATCGGGGGAAGCTATCATGCCCAACGAGATGGGAACGCTTCGGATTGATGTAGAGATCGAGAACCCGCGCTATCCAGGAGCGCGACGGACCATTCGCTCCGTGCTCGTGGACACAGGTGCTGAGCTGTCGTGGATTCCGGCCGACATCCTCGAATCATTGAGCATCGAGCGGCGCAATCAGTGGCGGTTCCGTCAAGCTGACGGCACCGTGCTGGAACGCTGGACCGGACCTGCCTTCGTGTATGCTGCCGGCAGGACCACAACGGATGAGGTCGTACTTGGGGAGCGCGGCGACCTGGTGCTGCTGGGCGCGCGCTCGCTCGAAGGACTCAATCTGCGGGTTGATCCCCTGAGCAAGCAGCTCGTCGACGCCGGTCCGGCGCCTGCTGCTGCGGCGAGGTGATCGGCGGCCTGCCGCTGCCGAGTCAGCTCAGCCGCGCATCGGACCCGCCGATTAAGGTGTGTTCGAGCACACGCGCGCGCGGATGCCGGTCTGCTCTGGGCTCGAAGGCAGGCCCAGCCGGTCAGCCATGCGGACGAGATCCGCCAGCGAGTCGGCCTCCATCTTCTTGAACACGCGTGCGCGATGCACCTTGATTGTCCGCTCGCACGTTCCCAACCACCCCGCGATCTGCTTGTTGAGCATACCCGTCGTCATCAGCGCAAAGACCTGGCGTTCGCGCGGCGTCAGGCGGGCGTGCCGCGCCCTGACGGTGTTCAGCACGGTTTCCTGCTGGCGGTTTTGTCTGTCGAGCGCGAGGCCGCGTTGCACCGCCGCCGCGAGATCCTGTTCGTCGACCGGCTTCGTGAGAAAATCGACCGCCTCCGTCTTTATGGCGCGGATACTGGACGTGACATCGCCGAGTCCCGCCGAGAGAATGATCTGAATCGCTCCGGACTTGCGCAGCGCAGCCTGGAGATCGAGCCCGTTGGTCCCGGGCAGGCGGAGATCCAGAATCAGGCATTGCGGGCCCTTTTCCGGAGTCTCGGGCCGGGCCAGAAACGCGGT
>DASTDR010000256.1:0-2398 GCA_035710265.1 Gemmatimonadales bacterium
TCACCATTCACGATTTGCGGCGGTCAAAGGCTCCAGGAGCCGATGTCCGCATCGTTCCCTTCACCGCCGGGCGCACCGTCGCCACCGAAGCTGAAAATGTCGATCTCGCCGTGCACCCCGGGATTCAGGTATTGGTAGGGATGTCCCCAGGGGTCCCGCGGCAGGCGCTCGACATAACCGCCGGCCTTCCAGTTGAGCGGGGCCGGCGCGGTGGCCGGCTGCACGGCGAGCGCCTGCAATCCCTGTTCGGTCGTGGGGTAGCGCTGGTTGTCGAGGCGGTAGAGCTTCAACGCCTGCATCAGGCTCGCGATGTCCTGCTTCGCACCGATTGCCCGCGCCTCGTCGGGGCGGCTGATGATCTTGGGCACCACCAGCGCGGCGAGTATGCCGAGGATGACCACCACCACCATCACTTCGAGCAACGTAAAACCCCGTTGCCGCATCGTGACTTTCACGTGACCCTCCTTGCGCTCGATCGATCCGGGGGCCGTCCGGCGTCCGCGTGTGGATCTATGCGGTCATTATCGCCATTGCCGGGAAATGCTCTGTACGCTGTCGCACATACGGAAGTGCGGTTTCGCCCTAGGATGCGCTTCATGCTTCAGGCGGGTTTCCGCTTGACGAGAGATGCAGGCCACTCACTTCGAACGATCGGGTTTTGCGCAATCGGCCGCCGTGTCGCTGGTGATATTCGCCGCCCTCGCGCTCCTCGGTCTGGTACTCGCGTACTGGACCTGGGCGTGGTTCGCCCCGAGTCCCGAGCCGCGCGTGCAGGCGGCGCTGGCCGGCGGCCGCGCAGCCGGCCCGACGCACGCCGCAACCGCCCTGTTGGGCAACGCCCGGCGGGACACCGGCGGGGACGGCCCGGCGGGGCTCGCGGCCAGGCTGCTCGGCGTCGTGGCCGCTTCAGGCGGCCAGCCGGGCTACGCGGTGCTGCGGCTCGATGCGAAACAGACGGTCGCTGTGCGCGAAGGTGAAGAACTCGAGCCGGGCGTTCGCCTGGCCGAGGTGCATGCGGATCACGTCGTGCTCGAACAGGGCGGGGCGCGCGAGACGCTCGCCTGGCCGAAACCGGACAAGTCCGCGCTGCCTGCCGCGCCGCGCGCCAAGAATTGATGTTCCGTCATCTGCCGATGACACATTCTCCAGGAGTGATATGCAGCGTCGCTGGTTTCGAGACGGGATCCTGTGGATGGCCATGGTGGTCTGCATCGGCCGCGCGTGGTCGGCGGACGCCGATCTCGTCACGCTCAATTTCGTCAACGCCGAGATCGAAGGCGTCGTCAAGGCCGTAAGCGAGATCACCGGCAAGAATTTCGTACTCGACCCGCGCGTCAAGGGCACGGTCAACATCGTCTCGGCGCGGCCGATGTCCCGGGCGCTCATCTACGACGTTTTCCTGTCGGCCCTGCGCGTGCAGGGGTTTGTCGCGATCGAGGATCGCGGCATCATCAAGATCGTTCCCGAGAGCGACGCCAGGCTGCAGTCAAGCCCGACTCGCGGCCCGCGCGACCGGGCGCGCGCGCACGGCGACCAGATCCAGACGCAGGTATTCGCCCTCCAGTACGAGTCGGCCGCGCAGCTCGTGCCGATACTGCGCCCGCTGATCGCTCCCAACAACACCATCGCCGCCTACCCGGGCAACAACACGCTGGTCATCACCGATTACGCGGGCAACCTGCAGCGCATCGAGAGGATCATCGAATCGATCGACCAGCCGAGCGGGACCGATCCGATCGTGATTCCGCTGCGCCATGCTTCCGCGCTGGATGTGGCGCAAATGGTCAACCGGCTGTTCACGGAAGCGGCGCCAGCCGCCGCGGGAGGGGCCGATACCACCCAGCGCATGACGATCGTCGCGGACACCCGCTCGAACAGCCTGCTCGCGCGCTCGGACAACCCGTCGCGAATATCCCGCCTGCGCAGCCTGGTGGCGATGCTCGATTCTCCCACCAGCGCCGCCGGCAACATCCACGTCGTCCACCTGAAAAACGCCGAGGCGGTAAAAGTCGCCGAGACCCTGCGGGCGATCTACCACGGCGACGCGGCGGTGCGTCCCGCCCAGACCGCGACCCTCGTTTCATCGGCGCCCATGCTCTCCCAGAGTGCGGGCGCCGCAGCATCACCCGCGGTTTCGCCGCTTGCGCCATCCGGCCTCGGTCAGCTGCCGCCCTCGGCCTCCGCGGCGGGCATCATCCAGGCGGACGCTGCGACCAATTCGATCATCATTCATGCGCCCGACGCGGTCTACAACAACCTGCGCGCGGCGCTGGACAAGCTCGACGTGCGCCGCGCGCAGGTCTACGTCGAAGCGTTGATCGCGGAGATCACCGCCGACAAGGCCGCCGAGTTCGGCATTCAGTGGCAGGACCTGTCCGCGCTCGGCAGCACCGACTCC
>DASTDR010000257.1:0-6326 GCA_035710265.1 Gemmatimonadales bacterium
TGGCACTGGAGCATTGGGCAACTGGAGCCGGCCGCCGGGCGCGGACCCGACACCGTCGTCAGCGGCCTGACGAACCGGCGCTCGCACGCGGCCAAAGGCATCGCGATCGGCTCGGATGGGCAACTGTACGTGAACATCGGCGCGCCGTCGAACTCGTGTCAGGTGGTGGAGCGGACGCCCGAGTCGCCGGGACAGGATCCGTGCCCGCTGCTCGACATCGCCGGCGGGATCTGGCGGTTCGACCCGCGGCGTAGCGGCCAGACCCAGACCGACGGCCAGCGGTACGCCACCGGGCTGCGCAACGCGATGGCGCTCGCCGTCGATCCCGGCACCGGCTCGCTGTTCGCCGCGCAACATGGCCGCGATCAGCTCGCCGCGCACTGGCCCAAACTGTACGACTCGGTGACGAGCGCCGAGCTGCCCGCCGAAGAGATCTTCCGGATCGAGGCGGGCGGCGATTACGGCTGGCCCTACTGTTACTACGACCAGCGCCGCCGCCAGAAGGTGCTCCAGCCCGAGTACGGCGGTGATGGACGCACGGTGGGACGGTGTGAGACCGCCGGACGCCCCGTCGTCGCGTTTCCGGGGCACTGGGCGCCGAACGGCCTCGCGTTCTACAACAGCCGCACGTTCCCGCAGAAGTATCGCGGCGGTCTGTTCATCGCATTCCACGGCTCGTGGAATCGCGCGCCCCAGCCCCAGCAGGGCTACAAGGTGATGTTCGTGCCGATCGCACGCGGCGTGGCGACTGGTCCGGCCGAAGTATTCGCCGACGGATTTGCGGGTGACGTGGTCACGCCCGCGGGCGCGCGCTATCGGCCCACGGGCTTAGCGGTGGGACCGGACGGCTCCTTATATGTCACGTCGGATCAGGGCGCTGGCGCCGTGTTCCGCATCGTGAGCCAGCCTTGACAGGCCGGCGGCGCTAGCGGGCTCCGCCGAGTCGCGCCCGGGTGACGGAGTCCGCGGTCGCGAGCGCGCGGTCGGAGTCCCACTTGTAGTAGAGCGTGAGGCAGGACGACAGATTGAAGTCGCGCTTGGCCATGCACGTCTGAAGCTCACGGCGGTGCTTGGGCAGTTCGGCATTCCAGACCGAATCAGTCGCCGCGCGCACGCGTCCGAGCGGCCACCCGGCGATGAGGAGACACTCTTTCAGCGGCGCGGTGCCGGTGCTGCATTTTTGCAGGTCGCTCCGGTGCTTGGCGGCATCGAGCGCCCAGACGGAATCCTCGCGCCAGGTCTTGAGTGAATCGAGCTCGCGCGCGCGCGCCTGCGCGGCCGTAGTCGCCTCGTCCACCTTCCAGCGGTAGAGCTGCACGAGACACTGCGTCGTTCCCTTGGCGTCGAGCGAGATGGAGCTGCACTCCACGACCTCGTCGCGGCGCGTCGCCTTCTTACTGCAGGCGAGCGCCAATACGCTGAGGGCAAGCAGCGCGCTGAATCCGCGAAAGTGAGATTTCATGCGACCTAAGATAAAACGTGCGTGGTGCGTGGTGCGTGGTACGTGGTAGATGCCTGTCCCACCATGACTTACCACGCACCATTATCGCAACAGCAGGAAGACATCGTAGAGTGCATGCGTCCAAGCAGTTATGCCGAATCCGCGCGTCAGGTACATGGCGCTGAAAAAGAGACCCGCGATGGTGCGGAAGACGAACGAATAGACCTCCCACCGGTCCCCGAACGGACCGATGTAATGAAAGGCTGAAAAGATCAGCGCGCCGAGCACGGTCGCCAGGGTTCCAGCGACGAGCGGACGCCATCCGAGGAATTTGTGAGCGGTCCAGGCGATGAGCCCCACCAGCAGCACGCGGAACAGCAGCTCTTCGTAGATCCCGGCGCCAATGGACAGCATCAACATCGTCGGGCCGCTCAGCTGCATTTGCCCAAGACCGATCGCCATGGGTGGGGGCGGCGCGCCCAGCAGAGCAACCGTCAGGCCGCTGACGACGATACCGAACACGAGCGAGAGCAACAGCGCTTCGATCAGCATGGCGCCGAGCACGGCGGGCGAGAGCCTGCCAGGGCGGGCTCGGATATCTTTGGCGATCAGCCAGGCCCCGACGGCGATCAGGCAGAGCATGAACACGCGGGGACCCCAGGCGCCGGCAAGCCACACGAACACGGCCTGCAGCAGCACGTCGGCCCCGTTGCGCACATCCACGCCGCCCGGGCCAGGGGGCACGACCAACGCCAAAACCTGGTAGACGATGAGGAGCGGTAATGCGAACAGCAGACTGTAGCGCGGAGCTCGGCTGGCCTGCCAATACGTGCTTACCATGGCCTGAATCTTATCCTTCACCCGGTTTCGTACAGAGCCCTACGTGAGCTTCACGTTCCTCGTTACCGCCGTCCTCGCCGTCCAAACTCCCGCCGCCGCCCCCGGCGACTCGAGCGCGTATCTCGATGCGGAGGCGCGCCGGCTCGTTGCGGCTTCTCGCTCGCGCCGCGAAACGATCGACCGGTCCATCACCGGTTACCGCACCACGATGCAGGAGCGTATCGGGGTCGGCATTCGCGCGTTGCGCCGCGATCGGATGCTGTACCGGCGCGAGCTGGCGTTGCGGATCAACTGGCGGCGCGATTCAGTCGCGCAGGTCGACGTGGTCGGGGCGCGCCAGTCGGTCCCGGCCGCCACGCCCAAGCGCTCGCTGCCGGAAGATCTCAAGCGCGACGCGGGGGACTACGCGTTCGATCCGGCCGATGACCGCCTGACCATAGGGTTCAGCTCCCGGCGCGCTTCCGACTCGACCAGCGATTCCACGCGCGATTCCCCTCGGGATTCGACGCGGGACCGGAGGGGGGGGCTCGAGTTCCAACACCCACTCGCCCCCGGGAGTGAAGCGCATTACCGGTTCGCCACCGGTGATTCGAGCTTCGTCGTCTTTCCCGACGGCCGCACGATCCGCCTGCGCGAGCTGCGCATCATCCCGCGGCGGCTCGACGTCCGGCTGCTCACGGGCGCGTTCTGGATCGATGAAGAGTCGCACGCCGTCGTGCGCGCGCTGGTGCGTCCGGCCCGGGCGTTCGACTTCGAGCAGGATGTCGGTGACGATGACGACGATATCCCCGGCTTCATAAAACCGATCCGCGTCGAATTCCGATTCTTGACCATCGATTACGGCCTGTGGGAGGGCCGCTGGTGGATGCCGCGCCTCATCGCGATGGACGCGGTGGCCACCGCCGGGTCCTTTCTCCAGATGCCGATGCGGTACGAGCTCGTGTACAGCGACTACGACGTCACGGGCGATACGACGCAGCGGCGCGTGGCGCGCCCGCCGCCGGCGACCCTCGCCGAGGACTCGATTGCACGGGCGGCATGTCACGAACGGGAGGAGAAGGAGCAGATCTCTTGCCGCTGCCGGGAGGGGAAAGGCCAGTGCCAGGCGTTCCGCGTCAATCTCCCCACCGACACGGCCGCGCTCCTGTCCAGCACCATGTTGCCTCCGTCTTTCGGCTCGGTCGACGACACCCTGCTGTCCGCGGGGGAGATGGAGGAGCTGACGCGGGCGGTCGGGAAACTGCCGGCTGCGCCCTGGCAATTCTCCGCCCGGCCGCCGCGGTGGGGCTTGGCTCGATACAACCGAATAGAAGGGCTGGCCCTCGGCGCGCGCGGTGAGCTCGAGCTGGGGCGGCTGCGGGCGGACGGCACGGCCCGGATTGCAACCTCCGACGCCACACCGGATTTGGAGGCCGGTCTGGTGCGCGACAACGTCAACACGCGCGTGCGCCTCGCCGGTTACTACCGCCTGGCGGCCGTCGATCCCGCGGCCCGCTCGCTGGGCATAGGAAACTCGCTCAACGCGCTTGTCCTTGGACGTGACGATGGCGACTACTTCCGGGGCACCGGCGCCGAGCTGATGATCACGCCGCCGGTGACGCTGCCGCAACGCTTCGCGGTCCGCGTGTACGCGGAGCAGCAGCGCGCCCAAAAGAAGGTGACGGACTTCTCTTTGCCGAATCTGTTCAACAATGATCATCTGTTTCGCGACAACATCAGCGCCGATTCGGCTGATCAGCTTGGCGCAGCGCTGACGTTCCGCACACAGCGAGGGCTAGATCCCGAGCGCAACCGCTGGAACGCCGAGGTCAATCTCGATGCCGGCACAGGGACGTACGATTTCCTGCGCGGCAGCTCGACCCTGCGCATGACCATACCGATGGGCAGGCTGGCGACGGCCGTCGAGCTGGCCGGCGGCATATCGGCGGGCCGGGTTCCGGTACAGAGCTTCTGGTATCTGGGTGGGCCCGGCACGATGCGCGGATATGACGGCAATGCCCAGAGCGGCGACGGGTTCTGGCGTGCCCGCGTCGAGCTCGCGAATCAGTGGCCGGCAGCGCGGCTCGTGGTGTTCGGCGATGTGGGTACCGCGGGACCGCGTGACCATCTCTCGGTCGCGAGACACCTCGCCGGGGTCGGGGCGGGCGTCAGCTTCCTGGATGGGCTGGTCCGCATCGATGTCACGCGCGCGATCCGATCCCCCACCGGATGGCGCGTGGATTTCTACAGCGACGCTGCGCTTTGAGGAGTTTGGAGCTAGGATCTAGGAGTTGGGGTTCCCCAACTCCCAACTCCTAACTCCTGACTCCTAAACCATGACCTCCACACGGCCACCTTCTCCTACCGCCGATCTCAAGAGAGAGCTCACGCTCTTCGACGCGATCATGCTCAACGCGGGCACGACGATCGCATCGGCGATCTTCATCGTTCCCGCGACGGTCGCCGCCGGGGTCCATGGTTCGCTGCTGATCACGGCCGTCTGGGTGATCGGCGGGCTCGTATCGTTGCTCGGCGCGCTCTCGGTCGCCGAGCTGGCGGCGATGTATCCGGAGGCCGGCGGCCAGTACGCGTATCTGCGAGAGGCGTACGGCAAACTGCCGGCGTTTCTCTACGGCTGGGCCAACTTTTCCGTCATCAACACGGCCTCGATTGCGGCGATCGCGGTGGGGTTCGCGCGCTACGTCGGTTTTTTCACGCCGCTGTCCGAAACGGCCATCCGGGTCATCGCGATTCTGTCGATCATCGCGCTGACGCTGCTCAATTGCCGTGGGGTCCGGCTCGGCGCGACCACGCAGAATGTCTTGACCGTGCTCAAGATCGGCGCGCTGTTCGTGATCATTCTGACGTCGTTCATCCTGCCGGGCGGGTCGGTTGCCAACCTGCAGCCGCTCGCGCCGGCGACGAGTTTCAGCCAGTGGATCGCGCCGTTCGGCGTCGCGATGGTGGCGGTGTTGTGGGCCTACGACGGCTGGATTGAATCGACCTACGTCGGCAGCGAAGTCATGGATCCGCAGAGAAATCTTCCCCGGTCGATCATCCTCGCGACACTGCTCGTGATCGCCGTCTACACGCTCACGAGCATCGCGTACATGTACGTGCTCGCGCCGAGCCAAATGGCGGGATCGGAGCACGTCGCGTCGGATGCGGCGAAGGTGACGATGGGATCACTCGGCGCCACGTTCGTCGTCGTGGCGATCCTGATTTCGACGCTGGGGGCGAACAACGGGATCATCCTGAGCGCGGCGCGGATTCCGTTCGCCATGGCGCGGCAGGGGGCGTTCTTCGAATCGCAGGGACGGCTGCACGCCACGTACGCAACGCCGGTGGTCGCCCTGCTGACGCAGGGTTTGATCGCGTCGGCGCTGACGCTCGTCCCGCAATGCGTGTCGATCCCCGGAGTGTTCTCGATCTGCTCACCGCGGCCGCTGTACGATCAGCTCGCGACCTACGTCGTGTTCGCGCAGTTCGTGTTTTATGCGCTGTCGGCGGGAGCGGTGATCCGGTTGCGGCGGCGAGCGCCTGACGCACCAAGACCTTACCGCACTTGGGGTTATCCTGCGACGCCGATCGTGTTCATCTTCTTCGCGGTGTGGCTCGTGCTGAACACGATCGTCGCGACGCCCAAAGATTCGGCGATCGGCGCGGGTCTAATTTTGCTCGGGCTTCCCGGCTATTACTACTGGCGTCGCGCCGGCGCCGTCCGCCGGTAATCGATCAGCTCGGCGAGCGACGGCGGGATGCGCTGACCCCAGACGTCGCGCATCGGCACCGTAACGATCTGTGGCCGCGTGCCGGGCTGACCGTCGCGCCCGTCGGGACCTTTTGCCCCCGCAGGGCCAGCCGCACCTGCGGTCCCGGCAACGCACCGCGAGTCGTTCGCGGGATTTGCCGCCCCGCCTTTTCCGCCCGCGCCACCCTTTCCGCCTTTGCCGCCTTCACCCCCTTCACCGCCGGGGACCTGCGCATCGACCAGTCCCGCGAGGAACGGCTCTTCCGAGGGCGCGATGATGGTGATTTGCCCGCCCCGTCCGCCGGGCCCACCGGC
>DASTDR010000258.1:0-2729 GCA_035710265.1 Gemmatimonadales bacterium
TGACGCCGCATGCGCCCGAGGCCGTGTTCGGCCGATCGGTGGTTTCTGGCAGCCATCCAGGTCAGGAGTGCGACGAGAACACACAGGACGGCCACCTGCAGCCATCTCATCGACCAGATATACCAGTCGGAGTCGGCTGTCGAGAGCAGCGGGATGGGTCGCGTCCAGTCCACGCTCAGCGTTCGAAAGACGCGCGACAGCGGCACCCAGATCAATTTCGAGGTCTGTGACGTGGTCACCACGAACAACCACCCAGCGACCGCCGCAAACGGCATCGAGAGCAGCATGGCCTGGAGCGCCCCCGTGCTGAGGGAAGATATGTAAAGGCTGCTGGCCATGAGTGCGAGGAATGCGCCGAAAAACCTCCAGCCGGCCTCCCCCTGGCTGAGTGGATGCGCCCATTCCAGGACCGACGGGAGCAGCACCGTGAACGTCACGGTCAGCGCGAGCACAATGGCGACCTTGACCAGCCACTGTTTCCAGGCGGCGAGCGGCTGAAGCGCTTGAACGGCGAGCGTTCCAAGTGCCCGTTCCTCCGCGCTCGCCAGAGCGCCCACGAGCATTGCCGTCACTCCACAATAGATGAGAGTCATCCCGAAGAAGGCCGCTCCCAGAGAAAAGTTCGACCTCGCGGCCACGAGCGCCGCCCACGCGAGTGCATAGAACGCAGGCAGCAGGAAGGCCGCACGTTGCAGCCTGAGTTCCTTGGCGACGAGATGCACCAGGGGGTTGCGATGTCGGCCGGTTTCCGCGGCTGACAGGGCCCGGTGACGCCGCGCTCCGCTCAGCGGGATCTCCCAGGCGTCTTGTGTCACCTCGAGCTTGAAGAACCTCCGCGGCCCGTCCACGAGCGCAATGGCACCAGCGGCCAGGGTGCCGGCCCCGAAGATGGTCAGGTAGAGAGAGTAGTCGTACGGTGCGTCGACACCGCGAATCACAGCGGGTACGACGTTGATCAAGAGCCAGAGCGCGGACGGAATGGCGATCGTGAACACGACGCCGGCGATGACACTCCTGAAAACCATCGTGAGCCAGGGCGCGATACACACGCCCATTACCGGCACGAGGGCAAAAGCCGCCGTAAGCCAATCGTCTGCGCTCGTCATACCAGCTCGCCCGGCTCGGAGGAACACGATGCGGGCAAGAATCGCCAGCAGGACGATCAGCGGCACGAGCGCGGCAGCCTTGGCCAGGAGCAGGCGGTATCGAGGGATCGGCTGTGCGAGCAGGACGGGGAGCGTGCGATACGAATACTCCTGTCCCACCGAAAAGGCGCCGAGCGACACTGTGCCGAGCGGGAAGGCACACAGTCCGAGCACCAAAAACTCGCTTCTGGGGTAGACCGCGGCGGCGGCCATCGTGGCGGCCGTGGCGAGCCATAAGGGCAGCAGTCCGCGGAGCTCCTTCACCACGAGCAGCCTGGCCCGCGTGGTCGTCATGCGGCGGCTCCCGCTGCATGCGCCGAGACGAAGATGTCCTCGAGCGAGAGCGCCTCGGTCTTCACGGTTTCGGGAGAGTACGCCATCACCCGTTCGAGCAGCTCCATCGAATTGCCGCGCGCGACGAACTCGATCTCGCGCCCCTCGCGCCGGATGACGTGCGCGGCGGTCAGATCGAGCGCCCTGGGCTCCTCCGGGAAGCGCGCGTAGATCCGCTGGTAGCGTTCGCGAGCCGCGTCGGCGTCGAGCGTGAGGACGTCCCGGCCGTGGTCGATGATCGTGAACCGATCGATGAGCCCCTCGAACTCGGAGATGAGGTGAGTCGAGACGAACACCGTGCGGCCCGGGTCGGCGTCCTGGTAGGCGCCGATCACGGTTCGAATGAACTCGCGCCGGACGATGGGATCGAGACCCGATGTCGGCTCGTCCAGGACCAGGAGATCCGGATCCGCGCACACGGCCGTGACGAGCGCCAGCTGGGTGCGCTGACCCTTCGACAGGTGGCTCGTCTTCTGATGCGGATCGAGACGGAACTGGTCGATTAGCGCGCCCTCGACGGCAGTGTTCCAGCGGGATCGGAACGAGGCGAAGTAGTCGAGGGTGTGCCGAACGGTCATCCAGGGGTAGAACGCCACGGCGTCTGGCACGTAGGCGAGGCGCGTCTTCACGGCGACTTCGTCGCGCACCGGGTCGAGCCCGAAGACGCGCACCGAACCGCTGGTAGGGCGGAGCAGGTTCAGCAGGCACTTGATCGTCGTCGTCTTGCCGGCGCCGTTGCGGCCGAACAGGCCGTAGCACCGTCCGGCGGGCACGCGCAGCGTCAGCCCGTTGACCGCCTCGGTGCGGCCGTATCGGCGGACCAGATCGGTGATCTCGATTGCCGGCATGTCTGGTGAGCTCATGATCGTCCTGTGTTGGTGGTTGCGGCGCGCGCCCGGCGCTGCTCGAGTGCGTCGAATCGATCCTCGGCGAGCCGGACGAACTCCGCGCGCGCGACCTGGAAGTGGTGAGCCTGAACCACAGCCTCGTCGATCGCCTCGGCGAGCACCTTCCGGCGAACGTCCTTCTTCAGCGGGGAGTTGTTCGGGCGCACGAAGCACCCCTTGCCCGCCATCGTCTCGATCACGCCCTGCGCCTCGAGCTCGGCGTACGCCTTGGCCACGGTGTTCCGGTTGACGCGGAGCTCCTCGGCGAGCGGGCGTATGGACGGCAGCGCCTCGCCAGGGCGAACGGCGCCGGAGGCGGCAGCCGCCTTGACCTGATCGACGAGCTGCAGGTAGACGGGCTTGC
>DASTDR010000259.1:0-3601 GCA_035710265.1 Gemmatimonadales bacterium
CGGCCAGGACAAGTTCTACTTCGTCGTCGAGGGCACGGGGCAGTTCGTCGTGGGCGGGGAGCATCGCCCCGCGGGCGAAGGCATGGTGGTGTGGGCGCCGGCCGGCGTGAGCCACGGCGTCGTCAACCGCGGCGACCGGCGCCTGGTGCTGCTGGTCGGCATTGCTCCCGCGCCCGGCGATCATTCTTGATTTGACGATTATTGATTCTTGATTTGGTTGTTGATTGGCGATTGGCGATTGAGGATTATCAAAGATCACAAATCGTCAACGAATCGATAATCAACAATCAAGTCAACGATGCTCTAGAGAATCCCCCCGTGGCCCTGACCCCAGGCACCCGTCTCGGCGCGTACGAGGTCACCGCGCTCATCGGCGTCGGCGGGATGGGCCAGGTGTACCGGGCTACCGACACCAGACTGAAGCGCGCGGTCGCCGTCAAGGTTCTCCCTCAAGCCGTCGCATCCGACGCCGATCGCTTGGCGCGATTCCAGCGCGAAGCCGAGGTTCTGGCTTCGCTCAATCATCCAAACGTCGCGCAGATCTACGGCCTCGAAGAAGCCGGCGGCACCAGCGCCATCGTGATGGAACTGGTCGAGGGGCCGACGCTCGCCGACCGGATCGCGAGCGGTCCCTTTCCTCTCGCGGAAGCGCTGCCGGTCGCCAAGCAATGCGCCGAGGCGCTCGAAGCCGCCCACGAACAGGGCATCGTCCACCGCGATTTCAAGCCCGCCAACGTGAAGGTGCGCGAGGACGGCCTGGTGAAGGTGCTCGACTTCGGGCTCGCGAAAGCCATGGAGCCGGCGGGGGCCGCCTCGGTCGGCTTCTCGCAGTCACCGACGTTGACGACACCGGCCATGACCATGGCCGGAACGATCATGGGCACCGCCGCCTACATGTCACCGGAGCAGGCACGAGGGAAGCCTGCCGACAAGCGTGCCGACATCTGGGCGTTTGGATGCGTGCTGGCAGAGATGCTTTCGGGTCGTCAGGTCTTCACAGGCGAGACCGTCTCCGACGTAATGGCCGCGATCCTGACCCGCGACATCGACTGGGACACGGTGCCAGCCGTTCCAGGAAAGGTGCGCGAGCTGCTCGCGCGCTGCTTGCAGAAAGATCCTCTCAAGCGGCTCCGCGACATCGGCGACGCCCGAATCCTGATCGAGGAGGCTTTGACGCCGTCGGCTGAAACGCCGACGGCGTCACCCACGCCCGCAGGTTCGAATCGCCGCCGTTCACTGGCATGGGCGTTTGCGGTGGTCCTGTCGTTCGTGGCAGGCCTTGGCGCGATGTGGATTGGCAGCGACAGAACGGACCCGCGTCCAAGCTGGTCGGGGACGAAGCTGGGCGGGCCGGAAGTGGCGTTCGGGCCTCGTGTGTCGCCGAAGGGAAGTCTGGTCGCCTTTCAGGCCATGGTAGACGGCTTGAACCAGGTGGCCGTGATGCAACCGGAGTCGGGCGACTGGAGGGTGCTCACCGAGGACCGGAGCCAGGGCTACATAGACTGTGCGCTGAGCTGGTCTGCCGATGAGCGCATCTACTACGGCCGCTGGTACGGCGTCCCTCGCGGCGTGTTCAGCGTTCCCGCTGTCGGCGGCGAGGAACGGCTCGTCGTCGAGAATGCGGCGTGCCCGGAAGCCTTGGCGGACGGAAGCCTCCTCGTCATTCAGATCAACGACAAAGGGCAGTATCAGGTGTACCGCCACTGGCCAGGGACTGATCGTCAACCTCGCGCGTACCCTCTCCAGGCGGGCGTTAGGGGCTTTACCTTTCTACGCGCGTTTCGAGACGGCAAGGAGGCGGTAGTGTGGGCGCAGTCGGGGGACCAGCCCGAATCCGACCAGTGCTTGCATCTGTACACGCTGGACCTGACGTCGGGCTCGGTTCAGGACATACAGACCGACGCGAGTCTCCCCTGTGAGGGAACCGAAGATGCCGGCGTGGCCGTAACGATCGGTGCCGAGGACCAGACGATTCTGGTTTCGACAGCGCAAGGCGGCTTTGCACGGCTACTGGAGATTCCCCGCAGGGGCGGGCGTGCTACGCAATTGGCTTCGACAACCTCTAAAATCCGGGGCCTCGACACCGCGTTCAACGGCGACGTGTACATCGACCAGTTCACCCGGCCGATGGAGATCATCTCGATGGACCCCGACGGCGGCCAGCCTCGCACGATCCTGACCTCGGACACGTATGTCAACATTCCGGCCGCGGTGATGCCGGACGGGCGCGTGCTCTTCACGAGCGAGGCCGGCGGGCGCCGGCGTGTGCTGGCCGCCAGGCCGGGCCAGAACCCGACACCGTTCATCCAAACCACGGAAGAATCGTCTGGCCCCGTCGCGCTGGCAGGACACGCGGACGTGGCCTTGCTCATCGGCCCTTCCGTAACCCGCAAGCTCGCAATCGTTTCGCAGGACGGACGCAACGTCCGCCGCTTGGAAAAGGCGGACGGCCGTTCGATCACGTCCCTGGCCGCGTCCGCGGATGGCAAGACGTTGTACTACGCAGCCGAGGGAACCATCTGGGCCATCGCGCGCGACGGAAGCGATCCGCGGCGCATCCAGTCAGGCCACAGCGTGGTCGTCGATCCACGGGGGAACCTCATCGTCCAGCTACTCGAGAGAGACACGGTGCGGCTGGAGCGAGTGCCCGAAGCCGGAGGGCAGGGTCAGGCGTTGACTTTTCCGGACGTCCGTCTGGCACTCATGCCTTTTACAGCGAATGCGGTCCGAGCCGACGGCGCCATCATCAAGAACATCAGCACTCCAGACTCCTGGCTCTGGTCGCCGGTCATCCTCTTTCCCGACACTGGCAAGGTACAGCGCGTTCCGCTGCCGTCCTTCCTCGATGTCCACCACGTGGGCTGGGCGCCGGACGGCAAGGTGATGGTGTACGGCCTGCAGACGCACGGCTCCCTCTGGCGCCTGAGGCGATCGATTGGTGATTAATTAAGCCATGGTTGATTGTTGATTCGTCGTTGATTGTCGATTGAGGGACTTATTGTCGGTTGGAATCCGGCGAGCATTGCGGACTTGCGCAGCAATCGCCAATCGACCATAGATCACCAATCACTAATCACCAATCAACAACGAATCGACAATCAAAAATCGGGAAATCAACAATGATCAGTCGAGCGGGGGAGCAGAGCGTCTCTTCGTGGCCTGCTCGAACGCGTAGGCCAGCTCGATGAGCCGGCCTTCGCTGCACGCCGTGCCGGTGAAGGTCACGCCGAACGGCGCGGGCCTTGCCTCGAACTCCTTGGGCATCTGCGCATTGGGAACCGTGCCGAAGGGGACGATCACGGATGGATACCCGGGCTTGGCGGCAATGGCCGCGCCGTTGGCCCCAGGAAAGAGCAGCGCATCCAGCTTGTGGGCCGTGAACGCGGCATCGATGCCTTCGCGCCCCGTCAGCGCGATGTCTCTGGCGCGGTCGGCCTCGTATCTGGCCCGGTCCGCCGCGAGGTCCATGTCGTCCGCGTTGTCCAGCTGGGTCTGACCGTACTTCAGCGTGCCGCTCGATTCGTGCGCGCGATTCCACGCACGCAATTCCGAGAGCGTCTTGACCGGCGCCCGGTCTCCGAGCGAGGCGAGCCATGCGTTG
>DASTDR010000260.1:0-7668 GCA_035710265.1 Gemmatimonadales bacterium
TGCTGCGCCGCGGGTCGCCGATCGACGTGCGCGACGAGAGCTTCGGGGTCACCGCGCTCGAGTGGACGCTGTACGGATGGGGCGTCGAGAACCGCCGCGACGAGAGCGGCGCGTACTACGATGTCGTGAGGATGCTGACGAAGGCGGGCGCGACCGTCGATGAGGAGTGGCTGGCCAGCCCGTGGAGTGCGCCCATTCGCGAGAGGCTGCACAGCGACGCGCGGATGCGGGCCGCGCTCGCCGGG
The DNA here is from genome assembly GCA_035710265.1 of Gemmatimonadales bacterium. Taxonomy (GTDB): domain Bacteria; phylum Gemmatimonadota; class Gemmatimonadetes; order Gemmatimonadales; family GWC2-71-9; genus 20CM-2-65-7. The sequence continues at coordinate 246 of DASTDR010000260.1, forward strand.
CGTACGTAGTGTCCGGCTTCCCTGGGCGCCGTAGCGCGCTGCGCGAAGGCGGCAGCCGGACCGTGACACTGTCGCGTACGTAGTGTCCGGCTTTAGCCGGACCGTGACGCTCGCCCGCGCGGAAACGCCCGGAAACGCGCATGGTACAATGTCGTGTTTCCCGGGCCGGGCCCCTAGCTCAGTGGTAGAGCACCTGACTTTTAATCAGGGTGTCCCGGGTTCGATCCCCGGGGGGCCCACCAGCCTTCGCTCGCCCGATCCGTGAGCGAGCTTCGGCTGGCAAGCCAAGCATTGTTGATGTGGCGATTGTTGATTGTTGATTGGTTGTTGATTGGCGATCGTTGATCGGTGATTTATTGGGATTGACGTTGAGTAAGTTCGATCAACGAGCCCAATCAACACTCACGAATCAGGAATCGTCGATTCAATCGACCAATCAAAGATCAGAAATCACCAATGCTCTAAAGTCCCCATCGTCCAGAGGCCTAGGACGCGGCCCTTTCAAGGCTGAAACCCGGGTTCGAATCCCGGTGGGGACGCCATATTCGTTACCATCTCTCCCCCGAAAATCGCTGCTAACCCGAGTTGCCCCTCGAAACGAATGGCGCGGTAGCCGCGCTCCACACACGGCGTGAATCGGATCGGGCCGGTCAGTAGCTGTCGGAGTCTCTGCCGCGCCGTGGCGATGTCGCCGGTGACCGCCGACCGCCAGTCAGCGAGGCTCCGGCGGACCCGGCGCTCCACCTCACGCCACGCAGGCGCCGGTCGCGTCTCGCGCATGCGTTCAAGTTCGGCCGTCAAGGCGCGCCGCTTCGCTTCGGTCTTCCGCAGTCGTTCGACCAATGCCGGGATCGTTCCGCCGACCGCGATGGCCTCGGTCACCCGCGCTTGCTCACGTTCGACCGCAGCGAGTTCGCGAAGGAGTGGGCCTCGCCGCTCCTGTTGTGCCGACGTGTCGAACATCTGCCTAGCCGCTTCGATGACTTCCTCGGCGAGGTCGGGCGTGAGGATGTCCCCGGCGATGGCACCGAGGACTTCCCGGTCAAGTTCCTCCATCGGCCACTGGTCAACGTGTGGGCAGGCCTTCGACCCCTTGTTGTAATGCCCGGTGCAGGCGTAGAAGAACGCCCGTCCACCGTTGTTCCCGCGACTCCGGACATGCAGGCCGCTGCCGCACACACACCGGCCGAGTCCCGTCAGGAGATACTTCGAGTCCTGATCGCGGCGATATTGCCGGCGCCCATGCGTCTGGCGGTCGTAGTCCGCGCGAGCCGTGCCGAGCCGCCGATGCACGGCCTCCCACACGTCGTCCGTGACGATCCGCAGGTCGGGTCGGTCCAGGTGGAGCCACTCCGCTTCTGGACGCGCCGACACCGCGACCGCGCCTTCGGCGTTTCGCTTCCGGGTCTTGTTCCACACGACTTCACCGCGATAGAGGGGGCGATGGAGGACTTCGTAGACGCTCGACGGACTCCATCCGGCAGGGCGCGCCTGCTGCGGACGCGGTGTGAGCGCCTCTTCCTCGTTCAGAAGTTTCGCGATCCGTGAGTAGCCTGTGCCAGCCTTGGACAGGGCGAAGATGCGCCGGACCACCGCCGCCTGCGCGTCGTTGATGCGTCGCTCAGTGTGCCCGTTGACGCGCACGTTGTCGTAGCCGAAGACCGACCCGCCGACCACATGCCCAGCGAGAAATTTTTTCACGTGCGACTCTGTGGTGAACCGGGCGATCTGCCGACGAAACTCGGCGTTCATCTCGGCGCGCACGAAGCCGACGACGTTGTCACCAAAGGTCCCGAACGTGAACCGCTTGCCCTCCTGATAGAACCGATCTCGACGCCGGTCTGCGCGAGCCGCTTCAACTCGCCGAAGGCTTCCTCGCCGTCGCGGCGACTGAACCGCGAGTCGTCGCGCATGATGAGTACCTGAAACGGCGCCCGGCCGGTGGCGATCGCGTCGAGCAGGCGTTGTCGGTTGACCAGCTTTTTCGTCTCGGCGCCGCTGATCGCGTCGTCGCTGAGGACGTGCGCCTCGTCCACGCGCCAGCCCGTCGTCTTCGCGAAGGCGCGTGCGTTCTCAATCTGTCGCGCGACGCTCTTCGCCTCGGCGTCGGCGTGCTTCTGATTCGTGGACTTGCGGGCGTAGATGGCGGCGATCACGGGAAACCTCTTTCTGCACGCGCGTCGGCGTGCGCGGCCAGGGCGGCAGGCTCCCGTGTTCCAATACGGCGTAGCCCCCACGCTCGGCCCAATCGAGTTACGGGGCCAGGGGCGTCCCGCGAGTTCCGAGCTCGCGGGCGCTCCGACTGTCAGTCGTCCACTCTACGCGCCCCTCAGTCCTCGCCATAGTCCAACCGACGCTGCCGACTCGCCTCGATCTTCGTGATCCCGCGCCAGATTGTGAGTCCGGCTTCGTCCTTCGAGAAAAAGAGGAGGTGATACATCGGGGTGTTCTGTTCGTTGCGCAGAGGCGGGGCCGCGCCGTACCGCGTATAACCCAGCGTGGCGACGCGCTCACAGAACGCCTGCACCCACGACTGATCAAGCCGCTTCGCTTCGCTGGGCTCAACCTCGCCGAGCAGCCGCTTGACGACTGCCAGTTCGCGCCACTCGCGATTACCCCACAGGTCATCGAGCGCACAGTGCTCGGAGTTCGCGAATCGCCGCAGGTTGCGTTTGATCCCGCGTCCGCTTCGTGGGTGATCGCTTCCCACTGCACGGTCGGCGCTGCCGTCGTGGTCATCGTTCAGGCACTCCTCACCGCGCGGGCCACCCCGAGCAGCCCGGCGAACTCGTCGACCGACATGCGGTCGAGCACTTGGCCCAACACGCGCGTGCCCCGGGCATCCAGGCCGAGCCGCACCCGCCAGACAGCGGGGCCGATGTCCCAGTAGACCGGGCAGCGATGCACGACCATCGACTTGGCGCCGTGCTTCCACCAGAAGCCGACGCGCCCGAAGCGCAGCGCCTCGAACCAGTGCACGCGATACAGCCACCACAGACGCGGGTAGAACGACTCGCGCGCCGCAATCATCATCGGCGCGAGATAGCCCGCCTGCAGTTCGACGACGAGGCCCGTGGGCGTCACGATGTCGGCGCGATGCACGTCGGCGCCCTGCCGCATGACGACCTCGCAGGTGTACCCGCGCCGCTTCCGCTGCTGATGCCAGTCGCTCTCGGGCTCCGACCACGGGTCGCAGTCGTCGGCGCGGTGCGCCCAGTGCCACGTCACAAGGGGCCCGCACTTCGGGATGACGACCTGCCGACACGAGGGGCAGGTCGCGACGAGTCGCGGCTGCGCGTCGACGAGGCCGGCGGCGGTGCGCGCGAGCATCATCGGAGCGTCTTCTGCTCGGCGGCGGCGGCGAGCTTCCGCTGCACATAGGCGGCGTTGAGCGCGCGATGCACGACGTTGCGAAGCACGGCGGGATCGCGCCCGTAGTCGATGTCCTCCGTCGCGCAGCGGCACTTGAGCGTGTCGATCAGGTTGGGGTCGGTCGGTTCGCTGAGGCCCGTCTCGTCCATGACGGTGTGCGCCAACTTCAGGATGACGTGGAAGTTGCCGTCGTCGGCGGGTTCTCGCGAGAGCCCTTCGAACTTCTTCGTCATCGGCGGCGTGTGTTCTTCCTGGGCGTGAGGCGCCGCAGGCGCTGTACTACGTTCTGGTTCCTGTTCCTGTCTTAGTTCCTGCTCCTGTTCCTGATATCCGATACCGTCTCCGATAGGGTCTCCGATACCGTATCGGATACCGTCACCGATACGCTCTCGGATACGTGCCTCGAACAGCGGGCGCAATGTAGCCGGCAGTCGCTCGGCACTCCCTAGGAACTCCGCGAGCAGCGCCGTGTCGGGCACGTCCGCGAGATCGGATAGGCATCCGAGCAGGTGCTTCGAGTTCGTCGGCTCGTTGAATTTCCACCACGACGGAATGAGCAGGACGCGGGCGTCGGGGTCGAAGTGCCAGCCAAACGCGGCGCACACCGTCTCAAGACGGGCTCGGAACACCTTCACAGAGACGCGCAGGTCTTCGGCGGCGGCGGCGACGGAGAGTCGCGCGAACCCGAGCCGGTTCTGCTGCGGGCCGGTTAGGAGATACAAGCAGACGAGGCGCAGGCCCTCGGCCATCGTCACGAACGCGGAGTGCGCCCAGAGCCGCGTATACAGGCGCCGATAGCGTCCCAGTTCGCTCATCGCGACAGCTCCACTCCCGCGTCCGGGGGCTGCGCGTTGGTCGTTGCGTTCCGCTCCGTTGAGGAGATCGATGGCTGCTCTCCCTCGAGGCGCAGGTCTTCGAGAGCATGGTCGAGCGCGATCCCGGCGAGCCACCGCACGAAGATCGCGCGCTCTTCCGGGGTCATCCTGTCGATCGCTGCCGTCATGCCGGAGCCTCGGACGACGAGCTGCGATTCCCGATCTCCCGTCCTGCGAGCAGCGGCAGCAGACGAGGCTCAACCGGCTGACGGGCGCACTCCCAGCGTCGAACGACCTCCTCGACTTCTCTCAACCACGCCCGGTGCACGGGGTCGTCGTCCTGGCCGAGAATCGTCGCGATCGCCTTGACGGCCTCGACGTACCTGAGGAACGTCGCCGTCGCGTGCAATCGTGCGGGAACCGTCGCCAGGGAGGCGTGCAACGCTGCGAACACCTCGCAGAGCCGCTGTCCGGTGATGCCGACGGCGATCAGTTCGCCAGCGAGCGCCGCTTCGTACACGTTGGTGAGCGAGTAGAGGCGGTAGCTGCCCGGTTTCGGGGCGGGCTGAAGTGGCTTGAGGGCGCCGAGCTGTACGACGTACTCCAGCTGCGGCGCGATGATGTGGGCGAGACGACAAACCTCAGCGGGTCGGTAGGTCCGACGCATGGTCGGATCCACCGTAGCTCAGAGATCAAATGAGGATTTGTGGCTCTCGACGCGCGCCGCAACGCACCGCAATTTGCCGCAACAGGCCGCAAACTCTCGGAGGCAGTCGTTCGAGTGCGTCGCTAATCGCTCGTCATGAATCGATAGAAGTTACTCATGACGAACTCAGCGGGAGTCGCCCTCCCGTTCTAGGCCGCAGGGCGGTCCGACCGCCAGATCCCTTGGAGGATTGGCTCGTAATCAATCGCGAATCCCGGTGGGGACAATCCAAAGAACCCACCCTAACGATGGTCGGTCCCGGGTTCTGCCGAGCGGATCTCTCTGCGCCTGACACCGTCGGGACCGACGACGCTGACGTCTACGCGCTCGACACCGTCGGGACCGACGACGCGGATGCCGCCCCGAGGCATCGTGCGCCGTTCGTCCGGCCCTTCCGGGACACGAAGGCCGATCTTGATGCCGCCGGCCGAGGGCTCGCCACCCCACATCAGACTGACTCCCTCACCAGATCGACGATAAAGGCGTCGTTCGCCCTCCGCCGCCGAGTGAAAATAGACTCCAGCAGTCTTGCGCGGGCCGGTTCCGACGGCGCAATGGTCACTCTCGTGCCAGTAGGATGCGGAGCTGCCGTCCGGTGCGATCGCAAAACAGAACGGGTCCGGAATCGGTTGTGGCGGTCCATTCCAAGAGCCGCTCGGCGTCTCGCACGTGGCGAGATGTATGCGCTCGAAGTAGAGTTCCTGACGAGGCGGGCAGAAGAGATCGCTGGTTCCCTCGAAAACTAGAGAGACAATCGGCACGTTCCGCAGGATCCCCGTGACTTTCACGACTCTGTATCTACCGAAGTCCTTCTGATCCGGCGGCGCGAACGAGACGAGCAGCAGGAGAGCAACTACGAAGAGGAAGACCGCGGCTAGACCGATCAACCTCCGTCGCGTCATCGTGGGCCCTCACGACATTGCCTTGGACGAGTGCCTCCAGTGCAGCCCAACATGCCGCCGATTCTAGCGTAGTCCCGCATGACGAACTCGGCAGTCGCCCCCTATGCCGCCCGACGATCGGAGCGCCAAATCCCGCGAAGCGCAGGCTGGTAATCAATCACGAATCCCGGTGGGGACGCCAGACCATCTTGGCGACGCACAGTCACGAGGCCGGGGAATCGACACGCACCCACTGTTCGCGACAGGTGTAGGCGACTCGCAGCTCGTTGGGCGACTCAACTTCAATGGCGTAATCGACTCGGTGGCCGGTCGATGGCACGTCTGTGGCGAAACGTAAGACACGCCCGTCCCATCGCACATCTGAGACCACGAGCGGTTCCTCATCGGCGGTATCGACACCTCGGACATCGAAACCCTCACCCGCAGCCAGAACAGTGAATTGCACTGACGTGCCGAATTCCTTGTCGGAGTGCCTCCAGGTCCCGACAAGGGGGTGACTATGCTTGAGTCGAACGATGTCCGCCATGGTTCCTGGGACTATAGCCTCAGCATTTGAGGCGTCTCCAATCCGCGTCATGCGGCGACGCCAATCACGAACGTCAGGCGGCCGTCGCCGGACGCTCAGACCGCCCCGTCCCATTGTCGAAGACTATTCGCTCGGTCGAATCCCAGGCTAAGATGCTTCGGGTCCTGATGGTTGGAGCTGGCTCTCGCGCTCGCCGTCCGTTGCTGGCCTTGGCAGTGGCGGTCGGAATCGCCCTGGCGGCGGCTCCGACGCTCGCCCACCATTCCCGCGCGATGTTCGACATGGGCAAGAACATTACGTATCGGGGAGTCGTGGAGGAGTACCGGTGGCAGAACCCCCACAGCCACATCGTCGTCAGAGTCGGGGCCGGCGCGGCGGATCGGTCCACGGTGGGGACATGGACCGTTGAGGCCTCGGCTATCAGCGTCATGACCTCCAGCGGGTGGACTCCGAGGACGTACAAGCCTGGCGATCCGATTACGGTGGTGGCTCATCCGAATATGGATGGCTCCAACCTTGTGTTGCTCTTCTACGCGATCAAGGCTGACGGGACACGGCTCTACCGCGCGGCGCATCGATATGATGGAGAGAAAGAATAGTTCCCCGGCTTGGTAGCCGCTGGCCGATCCGCCCGCCATGTCCCCTGGAAAATCGGCTGGTAATCAATCGCGAATCCCGGTGGGGACGCCATTTCACACAACGAAGGGTCTGGGCTCCTTCAGCCGCTTCCACAGGAACGCAACATACGCTGCGCGACGCCGGTGGGGATCCATACCAGTCATGGACAGGTACTCGGCCGGCACCGCACCGACCGCCGACTCCAAGACCGTTCGGTCCACGAGCCCCGTCAGGGCCGTGTCGATGATTGCCAGCCTGGTGGCTCGAGATCCCAGTACGTGGGTGCTGGGCGACCAGCTCCGCGCCCGCGGGGACAATCCTCGATGCACGTTCGGGATCGACGCGCGGAACATCCAGTGGATGGAAGGGTCTCGCGTCGGGCAGGTACTCGAAACCGAGATTGAGGCCGACGCTGAACCTGAGAAGCTGCGCCAGCTCGCCGTGCCGATCATCACTGTGCGCGTCCGGAGGGACGTCGATCAAG
>DASTDR010000261.1:0-3394 GCA_035710265.1 Gemmatimonadales bacterium
AAAGGGTGGCTGGCCCACGAGGCTGTCGAGCACGAGATACGCAGCAATCCCTACGGACAGCCACACAAGCCCTGCAAACAACAGGAACCGCTGCATCGTCCGTTCGGTGTTGCGGGTCTCCTGCTCGAGAGGAGGCAACTCGGTTCCCTTGTCGATCGCGGCGAGCCGCTCGCGATGAATCATCAGCCGGCGATGATGCCGGATACCGTGCTGAAACGCCGCGAACGCCGCCATCAGGGCGACCAGGATCACAAACGTCGTATCGTTCACGTCATTCCTCTGTGTTCCCTTATACGCGTGAGTTCGTCGCAGGGTTGGCGAATGCGGCGACGGCAACCTTTTGGGTAGTTCGCGGGTATTAAGGGATGAATGGAGGACGTCCGCGACCTGCTCCGGACAGGCAGGTACGAGGCTGCGTTCGAGCGATTGCTGGATGTTTATGACAAGAGGATCTTCCGGATGGCGTTCGCTTTTGTCCGGGATTCACGGGTCGCCGAAGAAGTGACTCAGGATGTCTTTCTGAAAGTCTGGCGGGCACTTCCGTCCTACGATGGGCGAGCGGCGCCGTCAACATGGCTCTTCGCCATCGCCCGCAATACGTGCGTCTCCGCCGCACGGGCGCAATCGTATCGTCGGACCAGATCCCTCGACGACGTGCCTGAGCCGGCGGTCCCGGAACTGCTGACGCGAGACATCGCACTGGAAGAGGGCCTCTCGCGCCTGCCGGAGGCGTTGCGGCTGGTGCTCACCCTCTTCTATTACGAGCAGCGAAAGATCTCAGAAGTGGCCGCTCTACTCGATCTTCCCGAGGGCACAGTGAAATCCCGTCTGTACGACGCGAAGCGCGCGTTGGCAAAGATCATGGAATGAGGATGACGTGTACTGAGACGCGCGAACGGATTATCGAGTCGTTCCTCCAAACCGTGACGGAGACGACATCCCGCGAGGTGAGTGCTCACTGTGCGGCGTGCCAGGACTGCGCGCTGTTCGCGGCTCGCCACCAGGTCTTGGATCAGCGACTTCAGGACTTGTTGATTCCACTCGAACCGAGCGCACACCTTCGACGGACGGTTGTGCGAAGGGCAGCGGTCACTCGACAGAATCGCTGGCCAGACGCGCTTCCCGAACTGGTTCACTTCGCCAGTTGGGGAGTGGCGATCGCCGCTGGCACGATGCTCCTTCCGATCAACGCCGTGCTCACGGCGGTCGGCGGAGTCGTCCTGGCGATCAGCAGCTATTTCGTCCTTGCAGTCGCCCGGACGTCGTTTGACGCAACGACGACGTAAGAAACCAGCCAACAGTGCCGATCCCGGCAATCGCCAGGATCGCTTGCGCGGTGAGGATCGATCGGGCATGCTGCCTGAGCTGCCAGCAGCCCGCGCATGTCCCTGATCATCGCAATCCTCCTGCTGCTCGTCGTGTCGAGAGTCGCCGCCGAACTGGCCGAGCGCGCCGGCCAGCCCGCGATGATCGGCGAGATCGCGGCCGGGCTCCTGCTCGGCCCGTCGGTCCTGAACCTCGTGCACGGATCGCCCGAGCTGACCGCCATCGCGGACCTCGGCCTGCTCCTGCTCATGCTGCTGGCCGGCATGGAAATCAGCACCGGGCAGCTCTTCGACGCGTTCAGGGGGCGCAAGATCTGGATCTCGCTGCTCGGGTTCCTGCTCCCGCTGGCGCTCGGCATCGGCGCGGGCGTCGCGCTCGGCCTCGACGGCAATCGCACGCTCTTCGTCGGGCTGTGCATCGCCATCACGGCCCTGCCGGTCAGCATTCGAATCCTCATGGATCTCGGCCGGCTTCAGACCACCGTCGGCGGCCACATCGTCGGCGCCGCCATCGCCAACGACGTGCTCGCGCTGCTGATGCTCGGCGTGATCGTCAACACGCACGCGGGCCAGTCCTCGTGGGGCGACGTGATGTCGCTCGGCGGCGTGTCCGTGATCAAGGTGCTGATCTTCATGGCCGCCGTGATGGCCGCCGCGAGATTGATCAACACGTCCGCCGGGGCGACGCCGGCGTTCCACCGGCTCACCGGACGCCTGCGCGTGAAGGAGCCGCTTTTCGCCGTCACGCTGACGTTCGTCGTGGTCTTCGCGGCCCTGGCCGACGCCCTTGGACTGCACCTCGTCGTGGGGGCGTTTTTCGGCGCCATGCTCCTGAGCCACGAGCTTCTCGGGACGGAGAACTTCGAGCAGGTGCGCAAGACGGCATCGGCCGTGACGATGGGCTTTCTCGCGCCGCTGTTCTTCGCGACGCTCGGCCTGGAGTTCGACGCGGGCTCGCTGTCCGGCGTCTGGCTTCCGGCCGTCATTCTCACGGTCGCCTTCGTCGGAAAGATCGCCGCCGGCCGCCTGGGAGGATGGCTCGCGGGCCTGAGCCCGGCTGAAAGCTGGGCGCTCGGCATCGGGCTGAACGGCCGCGGCATCATGGAGCTGGTCGTCGCCAGAATCGGACTGACCAGCGGCCTCGTCGGCGCCGACATCTTCTCGGTCCTCGTCCTGATGGGCGTGACGACGACGGTGATCACGCCGGTCCTGCTCAAGCGTGCGTTCGAAGCTGTCGATCGCGAGCGCGAATCCCCAAGGTGACTCGACTCGAGAATGAGAACAGTCGTTCACCCTTCTCCGTTCTCGCTTCTCGCTTCGTGTTCAGTTTCGGAGTTCGTGTTCGGGTTCGAGGTTAAGTGTGTCGGGGTTCGGCGTTCCCTCCGGGGCTCTTTGCACCGCAGGCGGCATCATCCGCCGAACGTGAACACGAACGGAGAAGTGAGAAGAGTGAAGTGTGAACACACGATCTCGACGTAGCCTCAACTCTGGCGAAAAAAGGGCCTGAGAGCTACCAGTGGCACACCAAGTACAACGAGACACGGCACGTTCGCGATCGCGATGTTGAACCAGGCGCCGTGCAGCGCGGACAGCGCCGAATCGACGACGAACCACACGAGCACAGCCACCACCACGGCGCGGTAGGCCCACGCCTCACGACGTGGGAAGGCGTGGTGGACGATCAGGTGCACCAGCACGAAGAACGCCGCCGTGGTTGCTCCAGCCGGTATCAGCGCGAAGGCGAAGGCGCGCCTTGCAGGGTCGGGAAGCACGTCGGCGCCGATCATCCATCGCGCCATGTAGCCCTCGTAGAAGCCGAACGGATCGAAGCTGCCCAGCACGGCCCAGCCGATTGCGAGGAGGGCAAAGACGGCCGTCATCACGAGCAGCACGCGCCGCCATCGATCGAAAGCGCTCGTCGTCATACGCGGGTTACTGTAGCCCAGTGCTCGAAGCTCATGCGTGGCCGGCCGGGTCCGACTTTGAGTTAACATCGCGCCACACGCACTCGTTGATACTCAGCTCTGACTGTGAGCCCCCCATGACGACGCGAATCATCGTCGGAACGC
>DASTDR010000262.1:0-9688 GCA_035710265.1 Gemmatimonadales bacterium
CCAATGTGCGGCTGGGCCGCGGCCCCACCAGCATCCTGCGCATCACCCAGAGCCGGCAACTCCGCATCAGCGGGGACGTCAACGATGCCGTCACGACGGTCGGAGAGGTGAACGCCGCGGTGCGCGGGCGCCTGGCGGACATGAGCATCCCGGAAGGCTACGCGCTGGTGTATGGCGGCGAGGAAGAGGCGATCCGCGAAAACGCGCGCAACCTCCTCATCGTGATGGGTCTCGGCATCTTCCTCGTATTCGTGGTCATGGCGGTCCAGTACGACAGCCTGCGCGATCCCCTGGTCATCATCGGGTCGGTGCCCCTCGCGCTCACGGGTGTCGGCCTGCTCCTCTGGCTCACGAGCACACCGCTCAGCGCGCCCGTACTGCTCGGCGTGGTGCTCCTGGGCGGTATCGTCGTCAGCAACGCGATTCTGCTCGTGGAGTACGTCGAGCTCGGCCGGCACGAGCGCGGCCTGACCATGGAAGAGGCGGTCGTCGAGGCGGGGGCGATTCGGCTCAGGCCGATTCTCATGACCTCGGCGACGACCGTGCTCGGCATGCTGCCGCTGGCGATCGGGCTCGGCGAAGGCACCGAGATGATGCGCCCCCTGGCGATCAGCGTCGTGGGCGGGCTCTCGGTGTCGACGATGTTGACGCTCCTCGTCATCCCGTGCGTCTACCTCGTCGTGCACCGTGCCAGCGAGCGCCTGAAAACGTGGGTCGTGGGCCGGCGCAGCGAGGCCGTGCCCGAAGCGGCTGACTGATACACCAACAGCGCCGCGCGCCGTCCCGGAGCCGGCGTCACGACGAAAGCCCCCTCTCGCAAGCGAGAGGGGGCCAAAGGCTGACGCTCGGGGACAGCCGCTACCGAATCCCGATCGTCAACCCGATCTGCGCGGCGCGCATGGTCACGGGAGTTCGGACCCGCTGACCCGAGAACGACCCGTCGGGATTCCGGCTCAGCCCGCCCGACGGCACGTATTCCACCACGTCGTGCCGGGTGCCGCGGAAGCCGATGTCGAGGCCGACCTTGCGGGAGAACATGACCTGCACGCCGGCGCCCACGCTGCCCGTCCACGTGGCATCGCCATCCAGGAAGGTGCCGTTGTCGCAGCCGCAGCCGCTCGGCGGGCTGACGTTGCTCCAGAACAACGAGCCACCACCCGTCGCGTAGCCGTACACGCGCGCCGGCCCGTCACCGCCGATCTTGATTTGCGGTCCGAACGCAAGCGTCGCGATCTGAGAGATGGTCGACCAGTCATTATCGAAATTGCTGACGTCGTAGGCCATCCAGCCCCCTTCGACCCTCAGCCCGAGGAATCCGGAGCCGGAAACGGCGTAGAGACCAACCCCCCCGGCCAGGTCGGCGGCGCGGCGGAATTGCCCCACTGGTCGTGCGGCAACGAAGTTGAAACCCCAGCTGCCGCGATCGTGCACTTCCCGTAACGCCGAGCGCTGGCCAAAGAGGGACGTGGTCACCGTCATCAGGCTCAGCACTGCCATGCCGGTCCGCATAAATCGTCGTCCTGTAAGGGTGGAAGGGGACCTCCACCGTGGCGGAAAGGCAATGCACGTGCCAAGCTTTTCCCGCACGGGGGCGCCGGTGGGCTGACCACTAAAAGGGACATTTGGAACCGGAATGGAACAGATCCGCTACGAGGACTTCGCCAAGGTCGACATCCGGGTGGGGCGCATCGTACAAGCCGAAGAATTCCCGCAGGCCCGTAAACCCGCTTACAAGCTGCGGATCGACTTTGGCCCGGTCGTGGGCCTCAAGAATTCGAGCGCGCAGATCACGAAGTACTACGAGCCCGGCGAGCTCGTCGGCAAGCTCGTGCTCGGTGTGGTCAATTTTCCGCCGCGTCAAATCGCGACGTTTTTTTCGGAAGTGTTGACGCTAGGGGTGATTCTTGGGGAGGGCGATATCTGCCTGATTCATCCCGATCGTGACGTGCCGCTGGGCGCCCCCATTGCCTGAGCGCGCGCCGCGGCCAAAGCGCGCCTCGACGTAGTCATCGAGAATCCGAAGAAAATCGGCGACGATCGTTTCTCCCTTGAGCGTGACCTTCAGCGCGCCGTCTACATACACCGGCGCCCGCGGTTCCTCCGCCGTGCCGGGCAACGAAATTCCGATGTCGGCATGCTTGGATTCTCCTGGCCCGTTCACGACGCAGCCCATCACCGCAACGCGCAGCTCTTCGGAGCCCGGATAGCGCGCCTGCCACGCCGCGCGGCGCTCGCGCAAATAGGTCTGTATTTCCTCAGCCATTTCCTGGAAGAACGTCGACGTCGTCCGGCCGCACCCCGGGCAGGCGGTGACCTGAGGCGTGAAGCTGCGCAGCCCCAGCGATTGCAGCACCTGCTGCGCGACCTGCACTTCCTCCGTCCGGTCGCCGCCGGGACGGGGCGTCAACGACACCCGAATCGTGTCTCCGATGCCTTCCTGCAGCAGGATGGAGAGGCCCGCGGTACTCGCCACCACGCCTTTGGTGCCCATCCCTGCCTCGGTCAGTCCGAGATGCAGGGGATAATCGGAGCGTCCTGCCAGTCGCCGGTAGACCGCGACCAGATCCTGCACGCCTGACACCTTGGCTGACAGGATGATGCGGTCGTGCGGCAGACCGCACTCTTCCGCCAGCTCGGCTGAGCGCATCGCGCTCTCCACCATAGCGTCCATCGTGACGTCACGCGCGTCGCGCGGCTCGTCCTGGCGGGCGTTCGCATCCATCATCTCGGTGAGCAACTGCTGGTCGAGACTGCCCCAGTTCACGCCGATGCGCACCGGCTTTCCTTCTTTAATGGCGATCTGGATAATGGTCCGGAAGTTGTCGTCGCGTCGCTTGGTCCCCACGTTGCCGGGATTGATGCGGTACTTGGCCAGCGCCCGGGCGCACTCCGGGTACTTGGTCAGCAGGAGATGACCGTTGTAGTGGAAGTCGCCAATCACGGGGACGTCGACGTCGGCGACGATCGCCGGGACGGCGCGGGCGGCTTCGTCGGTGTTGACCGTGACCCGCACGAGCTCGCTGCCGGCCGCGTGCAGCGCCCGCACCTGGGCAGCGGTCGCGGCGGCGTCCGCGGTGTCCGTATTGGTCATCGATTGGACGACGACGGGCCGGCTGCTCCCGACCAGCACGCCGCCCACATCTACGACGACCGTCTTTCGGCGATTGGCTTCGGTCACTCGACCAATATAAATGGCGACGGCGGCCCCGTCTGGAGCCGCCGTCAGCCTGCCACGGGGACGCTTCGCGTTGCCGTTAGAAGCGGAAGCCCAGCCCCGCGGTCACCTCACCGCTCCAGTACACCCACGACGCGTAGCCGTAGCAGTAGCCGAACCCATCGCACCATGAGCTGCTGCCGGTGGAGCGGTTGGTGTTCGTCCCGCGGTAGCGCCCGTCGAGGCGGGCGACCATCGATTCGCCGAACTCGAACATGCCGCCGAGCCCGATATTCCACGCGAATCGACCCGACGAAGACGTGTTCACACCGGGAATGTTCGGGGACAGGATCGACGAGCCGAGACCGATGCTCAAATAACCGCTGGCCGGTCCCCGATAGCCCGCGTAAATGCCGCTGATGTCGATCTGATCCACGCCGACGCTGCCCCGGTCCTGGGGCGTCCCGAAGGGAATGCTGTCGACGGTCGTCTTGATATTGGTGACCGCGCGGGCGTAGCTGAGCTCGATGCCGAAGCGCTGGTTGGAGAAGTAGACAAGGCGTCCGCCATACGTCCAGGAATCGCTCAGCTCCACCTTGTTCTTGACGTTGGTGCCGACGTACAGATCGGTGGCGAAGTATCCGCCGCCGATTGCATAGAGCTGGAACCGCTGTTCCTGTGCCGGGAGCGGATCCGCCAGACCGATCACCAGGCTTGCCGTGATCCCCAGCGTCACGCCCGCTCGAAAAAACGGTCTGAGCACAATTCCATCCTTGTGATTGAGTGCGGCTGCCTGTGCTCGAATGAACGGCTGGGCGCCGGACGCAGCAAGTTGCCCCTTGGCTCTACGGGTCACGCACACCAGGGCTGGCAAACTCGCCGGACACAGCCCATCCTAAACGCTGATGCGGTTTCAATTCATCGAGCCCGGCTGGACGCGCGGGCGTGTGCTGCGGGTGATGCTCATCGTCGGGCTCGCGTACTACATCGGAGCGCGCATTGGACTCGCGCTCACGATGAAGACGCAGCCGGTCTCCACGCTGTGGCCACCGAACGCGATTCTCCTCGCCGCGCTACTGCTCACTCCCAGGCGGATCTGGCCGTTCGTGCTGCTGGGCGCCCTGCCCGCGCACCTTCTGGTCGAGCTCTCGGGCGGCATTCCGCTGTCCATGGTCCTGTCCTGGTTCGTCAGCAACAGCGCCCAGGCCTTGCTCGGTGCGGCGTTGATGCGGGTCGTGGATCGGTCGCCGCAATTGGACAGTTTCCGGCGCGTGGCCAACTTCCTGCTCGCCGGCGTGTTCCTCGCCACTTTCCTCAGTTCGTTCCTCGATGCCGCGTTCGTCGCCTGGAACCGTTTTGGCACGGAGACCTATTGGGACGTCTGGCGAACCCGATTCCTCTCCAACGTGCTGGCGACGCTGGCGCTGGTTCCCGTCGTGGTGCATGCGTGGGGCGCGCGCGGCGCGACTTTCGGCACGATCCCCTCCCGGCGCTACGTCGAAGGCGCCCTGCTCACGGCCGGTCTGCTGATCGTGTGCGTGCTCGCATTCGTCACCAGCGCTTTGCCGGGGACCGCTGTGGCGATGCTCTACGCTCCCCTGCCGTTCCTGCTGTGGGCGGCGATGCGGTTCGGGCCTGGCGCCTCCAGTGCCAGCCTGCTGGTCCTGTCGCTTTTTGCCGTCTGGGCCGCAATCAACGGGCATCAGCCGTTCGACGCGAGCTCGGCGCATGAGAATGCGCAGCTGCTGCAGCTGTTCTTGATCATCACGTACATCCCTGTCCTGACACTGAGCGCGCTCATCGCCGAGCGGCGCCGGCGCGAGGAAGCCTTGCGGCGCTCCGAAGAGCGCTTCGCGGTCGCGTTCCGCTCGAGTCCGGACGCCCTGGCGATCATCCGCCGGAGCGACGGCCACGTGGTCGACGTCAACGAGCGCTGGGTCTCGATGTTCTCGTGCCCGCGCAGCGCGGCGGTGGGCCGGTCGCTCCCCGAGCTCAACCTGTTTAGACACGAGGACGACGGGGTGCGCTTTTCGGCGCACCTCGCGGCTCAGGGCCACCTCAAGGAAGTGGAGCTTCAGTTTCGCACCCGCCATGACGAGTCGCGCACGGCGCTCGTCACGGGCCAAGCCGTGACGATGGCGGATGAGAACTGCTTCCTCATTGTGATGCGCGACGTGACCGACCGGCACCGTGCCGAGGTCGAGCTCTCGACCCAGCGGGCCGAGCTGGCCCATCTGAGCCGCGTGGCGCTGCTCGGTGAGCTGTCAGCCGCGTTCGCGCACGAGCTCAATCAGCCGCTCGCCGCCATCATGGCCAATGCGCGCGCCGGGCAGCGGCTCATCGGTCGCGAGCCTCCCGACATCACCGAAGTTGCCAGCATCCTGGAGGACATCGTCGCCGACGACCGCCGCGCGGGCGAAGTGATCAGCCGGCTCCAGGCCCTGCTCCGGCGCGGCGAGCTGCAGCTGCAACCGCTCGACATCAACGAGCTGGTGCGTGAAGTCGTCGAGCTGATTCACAGTGAGCTGATCCGCCGCGAAGTCCTGGTGCACACGAGGCTCACCCCCGCGCTGCCCCGCGTGCCGGCTGATCGCGTGCAAGTGCAGCAGGTCCTGATGAATCTGCTGGTCAATGCCTGCGACGCGATGGGTGATCAACCCCGGGCCGAACGGATCGTCACGATCTTCACGGGCGTAACGCTCGGGAAAGAAGTGAAGCTGTCCGTGGCCGATCAGGGCCCCGGGCTGCCGCTCGGCAAAGAGGAACAAGTGTTCGAGCCCTTCTTCACGTCGAAACGCCACGGGCTCGGCCTGGGGCTGTCTATTTGCCGCACCATCGTCACCGCGCACGGCGGCGCCCTGTGGGGCGTCAACAATCCCGATCGCGGCGCCACATTCCATCTGGTGCTGCGCGCGAGGCACGAGGCCGCATAGCGTGCCGGCCCTGTCCCTCCTTGCGACCGCGCTGGTCGTTCTGCAACAAACTGCTCCCGTGCGCCCGGATAGCGGGCCGCTCCAGCAACCTCCGGACAGCGGCAAGTTCAAGATCACTCCGCTGCTGGCGCCGGCCTACAATCCCGAGATGCAGTTTCTCATCGCGGGCGGCGTGCTGCTCTCGTGGAAGGCGGGGCACAACCCGCTGCGGGTGCAGCGCTCCACGCTCTCGTCAACGGTGTCGATCTCCTCCATCGGCGCGATCAACGTCGCCAATACACTCTCGTCCTTCTGGAATGAAGACCGGTTCCGGCTGAATGCCGACCTCGCGTTCAAGGATATGAAGGACAACTACTGGGGCGTCGGGTACGAGGCCGGACTCGAGCCGTCCGAGGGTGACTCCACAACCGCCTATCACCGCCGCTGGTTCAAGTTCAGCCCGAAGCTCATCTGGCGCGTCAAGGGTGATCTGATGGTCGGCGGGGTGTTCGACCTCAATCAGACGAATGCAACCGAGATCAGTTCCACGATGCTCGCCGACTCGGTGTTTCGGCGGTCGGGACCCGACAACCAGAACACCGGACTCGGCCTGGTCGTGCAGTACGACACCCGCGACGTCGCTGCGAACGCGTGGCGCGGGATGTACGCGGGGATCACGATCACGGCCTATGGCGGCTGGCTCGGCGGCGACAACCAGTTTGAGACGTACTTGTTCGACTTCCGGCGCTATCACCCGATGGGCCGCGCCGGACGCACGCTCGCCTGGCAGATCAAGTCACGCATCGGCGCGCACAACATCCCCTGGCCCGAGTACTCGATGCTCGGCACCGGCTACGATTTGCGCGGCTACCTGGAGGGGCGGTTCCGCGATCGCACGACGCTGCTGGGCCTGGCCGAGTACCGCCACATGTTCGTCCGCGGCGACGGCCGCCTGTCACGCCACGGCTTCGTCGCCTGGGCCGGCGGCGGAACGCTCGGCCCCACGATTCCACGCCTGCGCGGGTTTCTGCCCAACGGGGGCGTGGGCTACCGCCTGGAGCTCCAGCCGCGCTCCAACGTCCGCGTCGATTTCGGGTTTGGACGGAATTCGAACGGGATCTACTTCAACTTCACCGAAGCGTTCTAGCGGCGCCCCCCCCCGAAGTCGCTGGGAGCGCCGCCGCGGTTTCGTTACCGCCGTGTCGCGATGCCGATGTCGATCGAGTAAAAGCTCTGGGTGGGGGTATCTCCCGCCTTGAGCGCGTAGTTGTAGCGGAATGCCGTGTAGAACGCTTCGGAGCCGTAGCTCTGGCGCAGCGGCACCACGAACCCGACTTCGGGCGCGACGCCCACGTGCCAGCTGTTGTCCGACACCGTCCACAGTCCGACGTCGACGCGCCGATTCATGTAGTACGTCCCGGCTTTGAGGCCGAGGAACGGACGCGCGCTCCCTGGCTGCCCGAGATACGCGTGTCCCGTGGCGAGAATCGAGTAGGCATTGATGTAGCGAAACTGATAGCCTGTCAGATCGATCTGCGGCAGCGATGATGTCTCGAGTGACTCCTGGTTCATCGCGTTCCAGCCGAGGCTCAAGCCGTACGACTTGTTGCCACGAAGCTGGCGCCACTCGAGTCCGATGCCCCGCAGACTGTAGTCACTGACGAATTCTTTGGTCGTTCCGGTGCTGCCGGCCATCGACCACGTCAGGCCGAACCACGACGAGCGCTCTCCCTGCGCCGACGCGAGGCCCGGCACCAAAAGCGCTGCTGCTGCTGCGAGAGTCCAGATGCGCATGGCCGTCCTCACTGAATAGTTAAGTAGGGGGATTGCAGGAATGCCTGCGAGATACCGCTGTTGATGCGTGCGAGAATCTCGGTATTGGTTCCTTCGAGCATGCCGTTGAACGCGGCTGACCAGACCGCGCCGGCCTGGTCCGGCTCCGGTGGCGGCGCGTCGGGATCGACCATGGTGATGAACAGCGAGCCGCTGGTGAAATTCGTCGTGTACACCGGATACCAGGGATAGTAGTACGTCGAGTTCACGCCGTACCCCCACGGTCCATACCAGCCACCCCACCAGCCCCAGTACGGCCACCACGGATACGAGTAGTAGTAATAGTTCTCGACGGTAACCGCAGACAGGAGCACCACGAAATCGGGCTCGACGGACGAAGTGTCGTCGAGCCGCGTGTACCCAATCGCCTCGAAGCTCTGCTCCACCTTCGCGAGGATCTGGGTGTCGTACGAATGGTCGAGAGAGGTGTCCGCGCCCGCCGCGACCGAGATGTCGATGATCGTGTCGGGCATTTTGAACGTCAGATTGGACTGGAAGTCGAAGCCCTCCTGGTGGAAGGTGACGACCAGGTCCGTTTGCGCGGCGGAGTCGATCTCTCCGGGGTAACAGGCAGCTCCGACCAAAGACCACCCGAAGAGCGCGCCCCACAGGACATAATTCTTCAGCATGCGACCTTCGCTGTTATGGATGTCGCAATGTTCGCCGCGCCCAGGGGCCTTGGTATTAGACCTTCGACCAATCGGTCTCTTGTCAGGGACTTACAGGGGTTTTCAGGGAGTTTCCCTGATTGTTCCAAAGGACAACAGCCGTTACGAGACCGGTACTAACGCCGTACGCAGGACATGCGATACTTATGCTCGTTATGCATGGGTTTACCTACGGGTTGACCGCGGCGTTGGTCGCGGTAGAGGCGAGCACGACCGTGCTCGAGTCGGTGATCGTGGCCGCGCAAGCAGTCGTGATCGTCGGGCTGATCTGGGAACGCCAGCGGCGGCGTTCCGCCGAGCGCGCGTTGCATCAGCGGATCGAGTTCGAGACACTCGTGTCCGAACTGTCGTCGAGTCTGACGATGCTCCGCGCCGGCGATCGTCCCAGTGTGGTGCAGCGCTGGCTGCGCCGGCTCGCGGACTGCCTCGAGATCGACCGCGCCAGCATGTTGCCGGCGCCGAACGGCAACGCAGCCGCCTCAGTCGAGACGCGCGTGTTCGGCGAATCGATCAGCCGGAACGAGCGTGTGCGTTTCGAGAGTCTCGATACGCTGCCGGTCGGTCTGGCCGGCGATCGCTCGGTGCTCCAGGCCAACGGCATCGCGGCGGCGCTCGCGATTCCGCTCCAGCTGACCGGCGCGGTGGTCGGCGGCCTGACCCTGGTGAGCGGCGCGCGCCGAGCCTGGCCGGAGCCGCTCGTGGCGCGCCTGGAGTTCGTCGCTGCGTTGCTGGCGCGCGTGATGGCGCGGCAGGAATCTCACGACGAGGAGCCCGCGGCGGCGCCCGTGAAGCTGGCGACCGCGCCCTTTGTCCCCGCCGCCGACACCGGCCGGCCCCCGATCCAGCCCGATCTCGCGCGTTTCGCGCGCGTGCGGACACTGGGGGGCTTCGCGTTGTCGCTCGCGCACGAGCTCAACCAGCCGCTGGCGGCCATCCTCTCGAACGCGCAGGCGGCCCGCCGTTTCCTGGCGTCGCCCAATCCACCGATGGATGAAGTCCGCGCAATCATCGACGACATCGATGCGGACGATCGGCGCGCGGGAGAGTTGATTCACGGCATGCGCGCGCTGCTCAACCAGCACGATGTCGAAATGACGCACATCGATCTCAACACCGTGGTC
>DASTDR010000263.1:0-8447 GCA_035710265.1 Gemmatimonadales bacterium
GGCAGACCGAGATTGCGGAATTGAAGGAACGCTACGCGAGATTGACTGCGCGAGAGCGCGAGGTAATGCATCTCATTGTCTCAGGCATGCTCACGAAGCAGATTGCCTCGACACTGGGCACCACCGAAGTCACCGCGACCGTCCATCGAGGGCAGGTGATGCGCAAGATGCGGGCCAACTCCCCCGCTGAACTGGGAAGAATGGCAGAGAAGCTCAAGCTGCCGGAAGCCGACTAACCTTCGGATCCATTGATCGCCGACGCAACCACCCCCATGACCATGCAGGTCCTTTATACATACCTATAAGCGACCTTATCACAATCAATAATTGCGTTTTCTGGCTAGCGGATCGATCCTGTATCTGTGACTGGAGAGCGGAAGGGAAAAATGGTCGTCGTTATTGAAGACGACGGATCGTATCGAGTTGCCGTGCAACGTTTGTTGAAATCGGCAGGTATTTCAGCGCAATCGTTTGACTCCGCCGAGGCTTTCTTGAGCTCTGGCCAACAACACGAAACTGGGTGCCTGATCGCCGATATCAGAATGCCGGGGATGTCAGGGCTAGACCTCCAGTTCAAGCTGAACTCCGATCATTGCCCGATCCCGACCATCTTCATCACCGCGCACGGCGACGAAAAAATGCGGCTCCAGGCAATGCGAGGCGGCGCCGTGAAATTTCTCGCGAAGCCTTTCGACGGAGAAACTCTACTCGAGGCAGTTCGAGCGGCGCTGAGAAGTTGACGGCGGATCCTTGTTGCCGGCTCGCTTCTAGTGGGAGGCACGTGTGGGCTCTCTCAACAGCCTTGGGTGTGCTGAACAAGACGAAAGAGGCCGCGAATTCGCTCAAATCGTAGGCGCTAGCGCAGCTCTTGAATCCGTGCTCGCCGAAGTCGAGCGAGTGGCACCAACGGATTCCACCGTGCTAGTCCTGGGAGAAACAGGTACGGGCAAGGAGTTGATCGCGCGCGCTATTCACAATATAAGCCGACGCTGCGCACACCCGTTCGTGAAGCTGAACTGCGCGGCCATTCCCTTCGATCTGTTGGAGAGTGAGTTGTTTGGGCACGAGAAAGGGGCCTTTACAGGGGCCGTAGCACAGCGAGTGGGTCGCTTCGATATGGCGGATACCGGCACTCTCTTCCTGGACGAAATCGGGGATTTACCCCTGGCCCTGCAACCGAAACTGTTGCGCGTTTTACAGGAACAAGAGTTCGAACGACTGGGAGGCAGCCGCACGCATCGCATCGACGTCCGTCTCGTGGCCGCCACTCATCGCGACCTGACCCAGATGGTCGCACGCAACGAATTCCGCAGCGATCTCTACTATCGGCTGAACGTGTTTCCTATCTTCATACCGCCCCTGCGGGAGCGCCGGGAGGACATACGTCCGCTGGTCCTGCACTTCATAGAGGTATTCTCGAGGCGCATCGGGAAGCGGATTGAGCAGATACCACAAACAGCGATGAACGCGTTCGCTGCCTACCAGTGGCCCGGCAATGTGCGCGAACTCCAGAATCTGGTTGAACGGGCCGTGATCCGGTCGGACAACGGAGTGCTTCCGAACCCCCTTTCGACATCACCGGCAAATCGCCTCGACATCGCACTCGCGGATGTGCCTCCGACACCGGTCTCGCCCTCCGACATGCCAGACGTCATTTTGACGGACCGCGAATGTCGAGAGCTCGAGCGTGCGAACCTGATGAAAGCGCTGGACCGCACCGCTGGTCGCATTTATGGCGAGGGCGGCGCCGCCAAGCTGCTTGGCATCAATCCAACGACCCTCGCATCGCGTCTACGGGCCCTTAAGATCACACCGGCGAGGCCACGGAGGATCGCCCAGCGACCGGATTAGAGCGAAGAGCGACTTATTCGAATAGTTTGCCAGCTGTCGAGAAGTCGCGGATAAGAACGCGATGGCAGCTAGTCAGACTCCACCCTCCAATCTGAGGTCGTTTCGAACTGACTGCCCTGGTTCGCATCGAGTAGCGGAGGGCGACCTCAACGACGAGAGTTCTAAGGTGTCACAACAAGGTTCGGTCCGCGGTCATAGCTAGTGCCCGCCGAATGGACGGAGGGTACTTCGGTCGAGGAACGAAGGGGTGACCATGACGAAAAGGGTGGTTAAGTTGCTCTTGCTATATCTCATCCCAGGGACGCTGATTGCGGAGGAGGCCAAGGTCACAACGCTATTGTCTAGAGAACTGACGAACGTTCCCGGCCGGGAACTGTTAATGATCCTCGTGGAGTATGCACCCGGCGGGACGGACCCTATCCACCGACACAATGCACAAGCGTTGATTTATGTGCTGGACGGCACGATTGTGATGCAAGTGAGAGGCGGAGAACAAGTGACGCTTACAGCAGGTCAGACCTTCTATGAAGGCCCAGACGATGTACACGTCGTTGGCCGGAACGCAAGCAATACCAAACCCGCAACCTTTCTGGCGTTCTTCGTGAAGGACAAGGGCGCTCCGCTGCTAGTACCCGTGAAGTGACTGTTCCAATTGGCGACACGCACCTCGGGATCAAAGTGTACTCGACAGAAATCTGAGTGTCGTCCCTGAATCGCTTGTCAGAATTGAGGACGACGACCGTACGAACCGCACGCGTTTAGGGAGGTAAGAAACTCATGAATGGCGTTCCAGCCGATTCAATTACCACAAACATCACGGGTGAGAGGTGGATGGAAAAAGACACCAGTCGTGGAAACCATCCCACGCGCGATGAAGTGGCGCGGCTCGCCTACCACCTGTACGAGGTACGAGGCCGCCAGGACGGCTACGACATCGACGATTGGATACGCGCTGAGAGGGAGCTCACGCATCACTACAAGTAGTCGCGGCCGGTCGGCCTATCCATCTAGATGCTCGGAGCGACCTACGCGCAATTCACTTTCTTGACTTTGAGAGCGCAAACGTGGCGCATGTGTGTAGTGGGATTCCGACCGACCAATACCACCGAAAGGAGGCAAGCATGGGATTCTTTTCCAGACTTGTGCCAAGAGGCGGGGACCCGACCGAGGCTGCCCACCCGGCTGCTATCAACGGAAAGACGTGCCAGGAAGCCGGGGACGTGCTGCTCGAAATGAGCGCCTTCCAGGGTCAGTTGGGCCAGCTCTTCGATGAATATCGAGAGCGAACCGACAGTCTTCGACTCCATATCTCCTGGATCTTCTGAGTCGTCGCGCCTACCAATGCGAGAGAGCCCTCGCCACCTACACGAACGATATGCCGAAGGCGTCTCAAACGAACGCGCATACAGTTCAGGATGAGTCACTCGCCCAGGTCGCTTCTCGGCAAGCTATGCGATGTGCCGAACCCTACTTCCGATGATGTCATGGAAGTAGGTTTCCGAGCCAACGACTATTTCGGTTCGGTATTCCAGGAATTGATCGCTTTTCTGAGGCTACTGGCACTCGAAAGCTCCAGGAGCTTTCGAGAACATGTGGGAGTTGGAGCAGGAGGCGAAGAAGCATTTGCCCGCCAAGTGGACTCATTGCGGGACATCTGACCGCATTCTCAATTGCGGCCGGGCCTCCAATCCGTCGCTAGCGAGGCCGGTCGCACGGCTACTTCGCCGACGATCGGCTGCGCCGCCCTTGCCGTAAATCCCGCCACCGGCACGTTTCATTGTGTTCCTCAGATTCGCGCGTTCGCGTTCTAACCTGGGTGGCCGGAGTCTAGCGCCCCGCGAGTCGGCTCGGCATCGCGACACAGCTCACGCCTAGTTCGGCCCTAACCCAACAAGCGGTCAGTGCGCCCAGTAGGCCGGTATCCAACGAAAGACGTCGCGCGTCACCGCCACCCGGCCGGCGGCCGGGAACGACACGTGACTGGGCACCAGCGGCTGGCCGGTCGCCGTGAGCTCCCGCAAGAGACCTACCCGGACGCGGACTGTCTCCTCGGGCTCTTGGTCAAAGCCGTTGTGCCAGTGGGGGCAGTCGAACCCGGGCGGGAACACGGAGTCGCCGCCGAACATCAGCCGGTCGCCGCCAGACTCCAGGCGGACCACGCTGTGCCCAGGGGTGTGGCCGCCGGTGCGACTGACGAGCACCCCCGGCGCCACCTCGTGTTCCTTCTCGAACGGCTGCAGCAGGCCGTGGTACTCGTCCAAGAACCGCTTGGCGACGGACCGAAGCGACTCCGGCACCCCCGGCGGCATGCTGGCGCGCGACAAATCGGCTTTCCCTGCCCAGAACTCGGCCTCGGCGGCTGCCACATGGATCCGCAGGTCCGGACGCAGCCGGCCCCTCAAGCCGAGCAGCCCGCCAATGTGGTCCATGTGCATGTGGGTGAGCACTACGTCGGTCAGGGATTCGAGACCGAGGCCGGCGGCTTCCAGTCGCCGGGTCAACTGCCCCGCCCCTGCAAATTCCGGGAACTCCGCCCCTAGTCCAGCGTCGATGAGTACGGTCCGGCCGCCGCTACGCACCACGCCCACGTTGAGCGGCCACCCGAACCTCGCCGGCAGGAACATGCCGTCCAGCCAGGCCGTGAGGTCGGCGGGGGCAGCGTTGACGGCCAACACTGAGGCTGGTATCGACATCGTCCCATCGCTGACCACCAGCGCGTCGATCTCGCCGACCCGCAGCGCGTAGCCCGACCGAATCAACTCGTCGGGTCCCGGCCTATCGGGGTGTGACGTCTTGTCCAAGCTCTTGTCTGTGATGGTCATATCCTCCTCCTCGCCTCGCGTTACAGGGGCGCGTTACACGGCGCCGGTCGTAATGCTAAGACCGGAGACCGGCGCGTTCTGTGACACCTCGAGGACCGCTTCGCGGACGCCCGGCGCGTCGAGTGTCTCCTACGCTTTCGATTTAAGCGAAATCGAAACCCACCATTCAGCGACGCGGGGTGACCTCGAGGGGGATCGCCACGTCCCCGGCCGGTTCCGGGCGCTGGTCGGCGTGACGCTCGAAGCGGCTGTTGAGGCGGTTCCCCGCGGGGTCCTCCAGCGTGCCGCGCGCCACCAGCTGGTACGGTCCGGCCGACCAGGCCTTCGCCGGCGTGAAGCGCCAGACGCTCTCGCCCTCCAGCAGTTCCGGACGGCCCGCGACGCGGCGATGCCGGGCGTCCACGACGGCCACATAGCCAGCCTCCTGCGCGTCGATCGGCCCGTCGAGCCGCACCACCAGCGGGTCGCGATGCCCGGCGCGCACCGGCGAGAGCCGCCAGCTGTCCGGGCGCGGCCCATGCTCGTCACGGGCGCCCACCACCCAGCGCCACAGGAGCTGTCCGTCGAGCATCAGCTGGACCGTCTCGCCCTCCGCCAGGATCGCGCCGAGCTGCTCATGCGCGATCAGGCCGGTCTTGACCCGCCCCGGGTGTAGGAGCACGGTCAGCACCCGCCCGTCGGGAGACCAGAGCTCCTGGTCCAGGAAGGGCTCGTGCAGCGGCCTGCCGTCCCGGGTGGCGAGCGACAGGCGGCGCAAGACCTGGCCCTCGGGCGCGGCGTCGAAACGGATCGAGATCCGGAGCAGGTTCTCCGGCACCGCCGGGCCCGAGGGGCTCACGGCCACAACCCGCGGCGCCCCGGCGGCGGCCATCGCGACGCCTTCGGCGAACGTCCAGGCCATACCGAGCGCCGCCGCGAGGAGCTTGCTAAGGCTCATGGGATCACCGGTTGGGCTTGATGTGGTCGGCGAAGCCTTCGTGCTCGAGCATCCTGTCCTGGCGCGGCTTGATGTACTCCAGCTGGAATTGATCGCCCTTGAAGCTGTACGACGGGAACGCGTACTCCGAGAGGAAGTCGGTCAGCCGGAAGGACAGCTCCTTCGCGATCGTCACCAGTTGCAGCCGGTCCTGCTCCAGGCGGCGGCGCACGACGATGAAGGACTGCTCGTCGAGGTTGTCGATGCGGATCGCGCCGGCGAGCGGCGCCGGGGTCGGCTCCAGCCCGGCCAACTGGCCGAACGGAACGACGCTCTCGATGCCGGGCTTGGCGTTGGCGGCCTCGACCTGCGACAGCGGGATCGCGCTCGCGCCGAGCTCGAAGTTGAGAAGCATCAGGCAGTCGCGGGACTGGCCGTCCTCGGTCTTCGAGTACGGGATCAGGTCCGCCGGCGTGTTGCCGTAGCCGAGCTCGGCGATCGTTTTGCGGCACGTGGACGCCGTCCTGGATGTCGTCGAGCGGGATCGTGACGATCGGCGTGCAGGTGTAGGCTGCGATGAGGTACGGGCGGCCGGCCAGCGTCGCGAAGCTCATCGCGCGGATCGGCGCGCGCGTCTCCACCAGGTTGTGGCCGGTGTGATAGATCTCGATCGACACCATCGTCTGCTTCGCGTCAAAGGGGTACTTCACGCGGCGCAGGCTCGACGAGAAGTCCTGGTTCGACAGGCCCGCGATGAACAGCTCGCCGTCGCGCCATTTCATGTCGGTCACGGTGAAGCTGCGCTCCGGCAGGTCGCGCCAGATGACGCCGGATGCGGACGGCGCGTCGAGCAGCGCGACCGACGTCGTCTTCGCCCGCTTCAGGTCGAGGCGGCGCGCGTGGCGGTCGCTGGTGACCCGGATCAGCGCGGGCGCCTTCGCCCCGCCGTAGCTGACCGCGATGTAGACCTCGGCGGTGCCCGGCCGGGCCACCATGTCCTCGACGGCCACCTTAGCGCCGCCGACCTGCGCCGACAGCAGCGGCTCCAGGTCGAGGATGTTGAACGCGGTGCCCGAGGGCCTTGCTGGCGCGTCGGGCAGCGTGAGCGCATGGACCTTCGCGTCCTTCCAGTCGGCGAGGAACAGCACGTCGTCAGGGCCCACGGCGAGGCGGGACACGGACTTGATGTCCGCGGCGGAAGCATTGGCGGCAAGCGCGATCCCGGCGATGAAAGCAGCGATGAGCGGACGCATGGGAACTCCGGGGCTGAGGGTGTCGCCCGATGTCAAGCGGCCGCGGCCGAGCGGCCCGGCGCCCTCGCGGCGTGACCTCCGAGCGCACCACGGTCTCACGTCTGCCGGCCTGAGCAAGTGGTAGCGCGAGGGAACCAACTCGTCGCGCCCCGGTCTATGGGGGTTTGAGGTGTTGCGCAAGCTCATGTTTGTCTCCTGCTGACCGCCTTCGCGGGTGGTGATCGTGGGCATCTTCGTTCTCCTTTCTCTTCACAGAGGTCTACCAGAGGGACCTGACAGAGCGTTGTTTCGTGACGGACGTGCGATCCACACATCCTCACAAATCGGCGACGGGGTTGCGACGAGCGGATGCGGATATTCAGTACAAACGGCCGATTTGCCGCAATCGCTACGTCTCGGCGCTGCCAAAGAGTCGGTCAGCCCGGCTTGGTTGCGGGTCAGGTCAAGACTGTAGAAGGGGGTGGGCGGAGGTCGGCGGGTACGTGGGCGGCAAGAGTGGCGGTGATCGCGGCCGCGCGCTGGTGGGCTTGGTGCACGGCCTCGGAGGCGCCGTGGGTGATCTCGGCGCACCGTTGCGTGAGGAGCGCCATTCGTTCGTGGAGCAGCGCCCATGCGGGTTCGCGCCAGGGAACCATGTTGCCCAGGGCGTAGAAGACCTCGAAAGTGAACCCTGCCGTGCGCCCTTGATGGGGCGGTCCGGCGGGCAGGGTGGTGAGCGTGGTCGCCAGCGGCCGCAGCACTCCGCCCATCGTGCTGATCGCCGCACCGATTAGCGTGGACAGTTGCGGTTCCGTCTCGTCGGTGTGGGTGAAGACCCGGATCAGCAGCAGTTGCACCAGTTCGTAGGCCATCGCCGCCAGTTCGGCCACCTGGTGGGTCAGCGGATCGGTGATGATCGGCTGGGGCGCAGCGATGTCGAAGGGCTGCCGGGTGTAGATGGGCAGGACCGGGCGGGCGGGCTCGAACGACGGATCACGCCGCCGCAGGTCGTGGTACTCCTGCCACATGGTGAGGAACATGCCGTAGTGCGCCGTGCGCCAGTCCCCCCGCGCACCCTCCCCCTGTTCGATGATCTGCTCCACAGCCGCCAGCGCCGAGGCCAGATCGGTGACCGCGATCAGCTGCGGCCAGTGGAGCAGTTCCGGGGTGGCCTGGGCGCGAGGCGGCCCGACGAACACCGCCCGCTCCCCCACTCTGGCGGTCAGGCCGCGCAGCCCATCGGCGATACCCCGGTACAGGTGGCCGATGGTGGCGAACTCCTGCCCGCGAGGCAGCGCCTCATCCGCTCGCACCGGCTCACGCGGCGGCGCGACCGGCACGAATCCCTGCGCGTCCTGGAGTTCCATGCCCTCGGGACGCTCCAGGTAAAGGAAGTGGCGGAGCGCCTGCTCCCCGAACGGCAGCAGGTCCATTTGCACCCCGGAGGGAAAGTACCCGGACCGTTGCGGGAAGTTGGGCCGGCCGAAGACCGGGGCGGCGCCGATCGCGGTCATCAGGTTTGCCACCAGGGTCAGGTGCAGCATCTCATCCACCGCGATGCCGCGGAGCGTCTCGCGCCACCGCGTGACCGCCTCGGCCTGCTCGCCGGTCAAGCCATCGCTCGTG
>DASTDR010000264.1:0-3015 GCA_035710265.1 Gemmatimonadales bacterium
AATCCTGTCCATTTTCGGTGTTGACGGGTTTGCTACTCGCACGGGGCGTGCTCGCGCCACAGGCCGAGCGCCTTCTGGGCGGGGCGGTCGGAGAAGCTGAACAGCACGGCGTCGGCGTCCGCCTCGTGCTGCACGCGGGCCCACGAAGGCGCGACGAACACGTCCTGTTCCCGCCACTCGAGCACCTTGCCGTCGATGCGGGAGCGGCCGCTGCCCTCGACCGCGCAATATACCGTGCCGTCGGTGGTGCGGTACGGCTTGCCGCGGAAGCCTTTTGCCAGCAGCTGGATGAAGGCGCCGATGGTGGGCATCGGGTAGCCGCCTGTCGCGGGATTCGCGTACTGAAGCTTCAGCCCGTGGCAGGGATGCGTCTCGCCGCCGCGTCGCAGCTGTTCGAGCGCCTCGCGCGTGCGCGCGTACGGATAACAGAACACCGGCGTCGTGAGCGACCGCGGCGTGTAATCGGCCGGCAGCATGTTCGAGCCGTAGCGCGCCAGCGCATCGCCCTCGGCGCGCGCGACCGGCTGCATCGCCTCCGGGTAGCGTTCCATGAAGCCCGCGTCGAAGTACGCCACCATCGGGACATCGAGGCCGTCGAGCCAGACGACGGGATCGTTGCCCGGATTGCCGTGATCGTGCCAGGTCCAGGACGGCGTGATGATGAAGTCGCCGGGATGCATCGTCACGCGCTCGCCGTCCACGGCGGTGTAAGCGCCCCTGCCCTCGACGATGAAGCGCAGGGCGGACTGCGTGTGGCGGTGACTGGGCGCGACCTCGCCGGGCAGGATCAGCTGCAGCCCGGCATACAGGGTGTGAGTGATGGCCGAGGCGCCGCGCAGGCCGGGGTTCTCGAGCACCAGCACGCGCCGCTCGGCTTCCGCGGCCGAGATCAGCTCACCCGCTTCCATGATGTACGAGCGCACATCACGGTATTTCCACAACGCGGGCAGGCAGGGCGTGGCGGGGGTCGGCGGCACCAGCGCGCCGAGCACTTCCCACAGCGGCGCCATGTCATGCCGGGAGATGCGATCGTAGAACTCGCGGCGCTTGGGGTTTTTTGCGGAGGTGGACATGGCAGCCGCCATTATGCCTTGAGGGATTCCTTGTCGTAGCCCGCCACCCGCGCGTAGCCATGGGTGAGGGCGGCGAGCTCCTCGCGGCTGATGACGTCGTCGATGTTCTGGAACGGCTTGTCGCCGGTCCGGAGAAAAACCTCCCGCAGGATGGCGTCGGGCGGATTCTTGCGGTTCATCCTCACGATGCTGGCCGTCGCCTCGAGCCGGCGCGCCTCGTACTGCTTCAGTGCCTCGACCGGGTCCATGTGCCGCTTCAGGCACTCATTCAGACACTCGGCCAGCGCCACCGCGTCGAGGATCGCCTGACCCGCGCCGTTGGAACCGCGCGGGACCATGGGATGCGCCGCGTCGCCCAGCAGCGTGATGCGGCCGTGGCTCCAGCGCGGCAACGGCTCCTGGTCCACCATGGGGTACTCGAGGATCGTCTCGGCGTTGCGCATCATGCCGGGCACGTCGAGCCAGTCGAATTTCCAGTCCTCGAACACGTGGATGAAGTCCTTCAGCTCGCCGGCGCGGTTCCAGTCCCGCCGCTTGTATTTCGGGGTGTAGAACTCGCCCACCCAGCTGATGAGTTGCCGGCCGTGAGCGTCGAGCCGGTTGCGGATCGGGTAGATGATCATCTTCCCCGATTCCAGCCAGCCGGCGCGCACGAAGCTCTCGCCGGTGAGGAAAGGCTTCCACCAGGTCGCGCCGCGCCACATGTTGACGCCCGAGTAGATCGGGTCGCCTTCGTCCGGGTAGAACTGCTTGCGCAGCACCGAGTGGATGCCGTCGCAGCTGACGGCGGCGGCCCCGAGCTGCGGCGGCAGCGCCTCGCCGGATTCGGCGGCGGTGAAATGCACTGTCACGCCGCTGTCGTCCTGCTCGGCGCGCGCGCAACGCCAGCCGGTGACGATGCGGTCCGCGCCGATGCGTGCCCTGCACGCTTCCAGGAGCACCGCCTGCAGGTCGCCGCGATGAATCGAGAACTGCGGAGTGTCGTAGCCAGCGTGGCGGCCGCACGGCTCGCTGTAGACCAGCTGGCCGTAGCGGTTGTAGAACAGCGCTTCACGCGTCGTCACCGCAATGCCCGCCAGCGCGGGCTCCAGTCCGAGCGCGGCGAGTTCCTTCGTCGCATGCGGCAGTACATTGATGCCGAGGCCGAGTCCCTTGATCTCCGGCGCGGCCTCGTAGACGCGGCACGGCATCCCGGCCCGGTGCAAAGTCAGCGCGAGCGTCAGCCCGCCGATGCCGGCGCCGATGATGAGAATGTCGTTCCGCGTTTTCACGATCTGGACCCATTTTACCCTCGGGTTGGCGCTCGTGAATTGCCCTATACTTCGGCTTCTCTTACATCGATCACCGTCATGAGCCAGCCCACCAACACCCGTCCCGATCCCGATAAAGTCCTCGTCCAGCTTGCCGATTACGTCGACCGCTACCAGGTCCGGAGCGAGCTTGCCCTCGAAACCGCGCGGCTCGCGCTGATCGACACGCTCGGCTGCGGCCTCGAGGCGCTGTCCTACCCCGGGTGCACCAGCCTGCTTGGCCCCGTCGTCCCGGGAACCGTCGTTCCCAACGGCGCCCGCGTGCCGGGCACGCCCTATGAGCTCGACCCCGAGCGCGCGACGTTCAATATCGGGGCTCTCAACCGCTGGCTCGACTGGAACGACGCGTTCTACGGCGCGACCGTAATTCATCCGTCCGACACCTTCTGCGGCCTCCTCGCGGTGGCGGACTGGCTGTCGCGCACGCGCGTGGCGCAACGAAAGAAGCCGCTGCTGGTGCGCGACGTGCTCGAGTCCGCGGTCAAGACCTACGAGATCATGGGCGGGCTCGCGCTCGAGAACGGGTTCACCGCGGCCGGGCTCGACCACACCATCCTGGTGAAGATCGCGACGGCCCCGGTCGTGACGAAACTGCTCGGCGGCACGCATGAGGAAATCGTCAATGCCCTCTC
>DASTDR010000265.1:0-2596 GCA_035710265.1 Gemmatimonadales bacterium
CAACCACCGTGATCATGTCGTCGTCGTAGCGCGCCAGCGACACCGCCGAGGCATTCAGGACTGCGGCGACCTCGCGTGTCACGGCGTCGAAGACCGCAGCCGCCGAGGACCCCTCGGCCACCAGCGTGGCGACGCGGCGGAGCGCCGCCTGCTCGTCGGCCAGGCGCGCCACCTCAGCCCGCGCCTCGGCGTTCGCGATCGCCGTGGCCATCAGCTCGGTGAACTGGCCGATCCGCAATTCGGTGTCCGCCGGCAGGCGCTCGTCGTGCGTGCTGGCCGCGACCATTGCGCCCCACAAGCGCCCCTCGACGACGATCGGCGTGCCGACCGCGGAGCGAACACCTTCGGCGGCCACACGCTGCGCGATCGGCCCGCTCGAGTCGCCGTAGTCGTCGAGGCGGGCGGCGCGTCCCGTGCGGAAGACGACCGACGTGACGTTCCGGCCGCCAAGCGGCACGCGCGTCCCGATCGGTACCGCCTCCGTGAGCGTGCCCCAGCTGGCCACGACGGCCGCGACGCCGTCCTCATAACGGACCATATGGACGGAATCGACGGCCAGAAGGCCGCCCATCTCCTCGGCAACCGTCGCGAACACCTCACTCTGCGGGGCCTGCTTCGCAACGAGCGTCGCGACACGGCGCAGCGCCGCCTGCTCGTCGGCAAGGATGCGGACCTCGTCGTGGGCGCTGGCATTGGAGATCGCGGTCGCCACGAGCTCCGTGAAGTCCTGCAGGCGCGCCTCGGTCTCGGCCGGGAACGGGACGTCCTTCGACGTGGCGATCATCACGCCCCACGTGCGCCCGCGCACGCAGATCGGGACGCCGACGGAAAAGCGGATCCCCATCTGCCGGATCGTTTCGGCGATGACGCCGGGGGCGTCCTCGTAGGCATCCATCCGTACCGAGCTCCCGCTCCGCAGGACGCGCACGGACACGCTGTCACCAACGAGCGGGAAGCGCGCGCCGACGTCCACGCCCGGGTGTGCGCCCCAATGCGCGACGCTGACGACCGTGCTGTCCCCGTCGTAGCGGCCCACGTGTGTGGCGTCCACGCCGAGCACCTCGCCGACCTCCCGCACCACGGCGTCGAACACCGCCTCGGGCGCGGCCTCACGCGCGACCAGCGTGGCCACGCGCCGCAGCGCGGCCTGCTCCTCGGCGGCGCGCCGGCTCTCGGTCACGTCGCGGCCCGCGGCGTAGAAGAGGTCTTCGTCCGGCACGACGCGCGTGCTCCACTCCACCCAGCGCAACGAACCGTCGCGACAGATAATCCGGTTCTCCAACTTCACGACGGCTGTCCCGCGCCCGAGCGACTCGGCAGCTTCGAGCATCCGCTCCCGATCATTCGGGTGGGCGAACTCAATCCAAGGCCGCGACAGCAGCTCCTCGCGCGTGTAGCCGAACACGTCGAACGCCGGGTTGAATCGCCGCAGGTAACCGTCGAAGCCGGCGACGGCAAGTAGCGCCGGGGACATCTCGAAGATCCGTTCGGCTTCGCGCTCCGCTCGCAGCTGGCGGCGGTGCGACCAGCGCGGCGGCAATGCGTCGTGCACGCCTGCGCGCAGCTGCGCCCAGACGCCCCGGAATGGGCGCCTCGCGACGACGTCGTCGAGCCGGCTGGGCCTGATCGCAACATTATCGCGCGGATCTCCTCCGCCAGCCCGGCGATTTCCAAGCCCGGAGGGTCGCCCGGGCCGTGAACGACCGCCGGCGACGCGTCAACGCTCCGGCGCAGACCATCCGCGCGGTCGTGCGATGAGCCGATCATCGTCCGAGCCGCGCTCCGGATCAGTCGCGGGTTCACGCCGCGCGATCGGCTGCAGCGGCGTGAACGATCAGCACGGGACGATCACCGTGGCTGGACACCGCCGTTGCCACGCTGCCCAGCAGCGCGCGGGCGAGGCCGGTGCGTCCGTGCGACCCCATCACGATGACGCTGGCGTCGTGATCGTCCGCCGCGCGCACGATCCCGCTCCAGACCGGAATGCCCCTTTCGACGAGCGCGGTGGCGTCAAAGCCGATTGAACGCGCTAGCGCGCTCCTTTCTCAGCTTCCCTCATAGCTTCCCCTGTTCGAGCCTTTCTCGAGATCCTGATAGCGGCCTTCGCTTGGTCGGATCCGTCGTACGCGAGCAAGATCGGGCGCTGCGTGTTGGGCGTTGTCATGAGGCGTGTCATACAACGGTGCTGCCAATGCTCCAACAGCGATGCCCGGATCGGTGCTCGCCGGCCGCTCTCGGACGACGGGCGTCGGTGACCACGCGTGGCGGCGCCTCTCTTTCCCATCGACTGGACAGGCCAGAAGATGCAGCATCTCAACCACGAGCGGTTGCCTGCGTCGGAGCCGCCCTGAGCGCCATGGCGCTGAGGCGTTCGTGAGGGAAGCGTAGACTCGCTTCTCCCGGAGGCTGCGCGTGCCCGACTCCCTAATCGATCTGGCCGGTTTGCAGGTCGCTGCCGAGGATTTCCTCGTCGCCGTGCTCGACACGACAGCGCAGCCGATCTGGGTCGTCGACCCCAACGGGGTCATTCGGTTTGCAAACCCCGCCGCCATCGAGGCACTCGGCTATGACAGTGCCGATGAGCTCTTTGGACGCC
>DASTDR010000266.1:0-4890 GCA_035710265.1 Gemmatimonadales bacterium
CGGCCATGTGCCCTTTCAGGGCTCGCACGCCGAGGCTGTTTCGTACGCCATCCGGAACGAGACACCGGCGCCACTGCGCTCGTCGCGGCCGGGGATCCCGGAGGAAGTCGAGCAGCTCGTCTTCCGTGCCCTGCACAAGGAACCATCGGTGCGCTATCAGAGCGGGCGCGAGCTGGCCCGGGCGCTGCGGCAGGTGCGCGGGCAATCGCTGCCGCTCGACCTGCGAACGGAACCGGTCACCCTATCGAGAGACGTCGCGCCACCTGCCCGTACGCGGCGGCGCAGAACGAAGATAGCGGCCGCCGTCGCTGCCGCCGTCGTGGCGACCGCAGCCGGCATCGCGTCGTGGAGACTGTGGCTCGTTGACGTTGAGCGCATCCCGGTCGCTATCGTCCCGGTCGTCAATGAGACTGGCTTTTCCGAGCTCGATCCCTATCGGCTGACGCTCACTCACGTGCTAGTGACGGAGCTGTCGGGGTCACCAA
The DNA here is from genome assembly GCA_035710265.1 of Gemmatimonadales bacterium. Taxonomy (GTDB): domain Bacteria; phylum Gemmatimonadota; class Gemmatimonadetes; order Gemmatimonadales; family GWC2-71-9; genus 20CM-2-65-7. Next base: position 486 of record DASTDR010000266.1, read on the forward strand.
ACATCCGCGTCCCGCCCTATGGACGGCTGCTGCAAGTGATCCGCCGCTTCCTCGTGAGCGGAACCGACGTGTCAAGCCCTGGGGCCATTCAAGCGTTGAAAGAACACGTCGCCCCGCAGTTCGTGGTTCGACCTAGTCTGGTCCAGACAGACGGTGGCTGGCAGGCCAGTGCCGAGATTCTGGACGCGTCAACATCGACGAGCGTCGAACGCATCCAGACGAAGCAGATGCCTTCCTCGATCCTCAAAGAGGCCGCCTACACGTTGACAGTTCAACTCGCGGCAGGCCTCGAAGAGTACTTCAAGACCAATGGTCCCGGGCAGTCGTACAGAGCGCGCGCGGCGGGGTCCTTGCGACCCAGTTCAATCGAGGCTGCCAGATTCTTCGAAGAGGGGATCAACGCGTTTGAGCAACTTGAATACGCGGCGGCCGCACAGGCGTTCGCAAAGGCCACTGAGCTGGATTCGCACAACTCGATGCTCTTTGCCTCGCTGAGCCGAGTCGAGCGGATGCTGCGGAAGCCTGATCAGGGGTTGGAAGCGGCGGAGAGGGCTGCTGGCAGGCTCTCGGAGGCGATTCCGCGACTCGACACGTTACAGGTCAACGCGGTGGTGGCCGAGGCACGTCGAGACTTTCCGGCGGCCGAGAGCGCGTACCGACAGTTGATCGACGAGTATCCCGATGAACCCGCTTGGCTGGCCGAACTTGGCGGCTTCCAGGACCGGCGTGGGCAGACCGAACGCGCCATCGTCAGCTATCAGGAGTCGCTGGCGCTCGACCGGCGTCTGGCGCAGCCCGAGGTCGAACTCTGCCGGCTCTATAACCGTTCAAGAGACTGGGCGAACGCCAGCAAGCACGCCAAAGAGGGATTGGCGAAGTATGAGGCACTCGGCGCCCGCCACGGTGAGGCGCAGGCCCTGTTCTGCCTGTCGGATTCTCTGCGCGCCGGCACGCTCGAACAGCGACAGGAGGCCCGTCGCCAAGCCGACAGCGCCCTGGCAATCGTGAAGGAACTCAAGCTCTTTCACAACCTCGCCCGGGCGTACTACTACCTCGGGCTCAGTCGCGCCGAGGAAGACGACTTGTCGGGAGGCATGGCTGCCTGGGAGGAGGCAGCCAACGCGGCGCGAAGCGCCGGCGACAGGTCGCTGGAGGCCCTTATCCACATGAACCTCGGTGTTGTGCAAGCGAGGCTGGGGAATCGTCGACGCGCCATGGATCTCTACCAACAGAGCTGGAATACGCGTCAAGAGCTCGGAGAGGAGCTCCGCGCCTCCCAGGTGCAGGTCAATCGTGCCCAGCTCCAAATTGACTTCGGGGACAAACCGGATGAGGCCGCAAAAGAGGTCGAAATCGCCTTGAAGGTGTTCGAGCTGCACCGTGATCAGGATTTCCTGGCGTTCGGTCATCAGACGCTCGGCGCCTATTACAGAAACCTCGCACAATACGAGACTGCGGAGAAAGAGCTCAATCGTGCGCTGGCGATCGCAAGGGTCGGCGATCTGCCGGAGGATGTGGCTACGCTGTCGATCGACCTGGCCCGGTTGCACTTCGACCGGAACGACTATGCCGAGGCGTTGAGGCTCCTCGGGCTGGTAGGTGACAACTTCGGTCCGGACAGCCTCCATGCATGGATACGTCGTGCGCGTACTCACCTCCGCCTCGGAAACTTCGAGGCCGCGCGAGAGCTGCTGGTCAAAGGCGAAGCCGACGCCGCCAAGCGCAAGGCGACTGAGTATCTCCCGCTGCTTCACGCGACGTGGGGGGAGCTGGAGTACGAGTCCGGCCGCCCGAACGACGCGCGAATACACTTCGAACGCGCCGCGGAGAAATGGGTCGACGATCTGCCCGATCCCGCCAGCGTGGAGGCGAAGGCCTACGTCGGCCTGATCGACGCCCTGCGAAAACGCCCGGCCCAGGGACGGGCTGCGATCGAGTCCAGCCTCACGCAGGCTGGCAAGATGCGCCAGGTTGCTATCGAAGTTCGCTGCCGCATTTTTCTTGCGCGCGCATGGCTGATGGAGCACAAGCCGAAGGCTGCCCTGGACGCGCTGACCGGCATCACGTGGGACGGGGAGGGCGCGGTCGGCCCCGAACTGCTCGCTCAGGCCCGGTACTGGCGTAGCCAGGCGCTACGTGCGGACGGCAGGAGCGCTGAAGCCAAAGACGAAGCCGGCCGGGGGCGGAAACTCCTCGACGACCTGATCCCAACGTGGCCCGAACGCGACAGGCAGGCGTTTGCCGGCCGCCCGGACATCCGCCCGATCCGGATCCTCGATTAGCAGCGCGTTCAGAAACAGAGCAGCTTTCGTTTATACGCTTGGGGTGAGATGGAATCCTCAGGGTCGTGTCATGACTTGAATGGCTCAAGCGATCGCGCAGGCGACGGACTGGGAGGCGTGAGATGGGCAGCGGCAACTTCGGCGGCGGTGGCAGCGTTTCGTGGGAAGTCATCAACTCGGACGGTGAGCCTGGCGGCGGCGGCGACAAGGACAAGTGCAAGGGTAAGGACAAGGGCGCATCTACGAGCCCTGGAGACAAGCTGTACGTGACATGCACCGACGCGCGCATCGTCCAGCCTGGTCCGGGCTCGGTGATCGTGGAGGTTACTCTTGTGAAGAATAACGACCAACAGGTCGTCCTCAAGTGGGGCGCCGACGCACAGGAGCTCAGAAACAGGTGGGCGGCTCAGCGGTGATAAGTCCCAGAAGGCAGACCTTGGATCGAATCATCGTCGTCGGGATGGAGGGAGTGGATGGGTAGCGGCAACTTCGGCGGCGGCGGCAGCGTGACCTGGGAGGTCATCAACTCGGACGGCGAATCTGGTGGCGGGGACAAGAAGAAATGCAAGGGCAAGGACAAGGATCCAAAGGGCGCCGGCGGGTCCTTTGCGGTGCTTGCGAACGGCAGCCTGCAGTTCACGCTCCCTGCGACAAAGGGCAACGTCGTGACCGTGCTCTGGGGCCCGGAGTCGTCGACCGTGACGGGCCTGACGTCCGTCAGTACACCGCCGAAGAAGAATAGGAAGACCTCGAAGCGTCGGTCAGGGTGACGGTCACGAGCTCCTGAAGAGGCGCCTGAGGCGTCCAGTCATCGTGCCTTGTCGTGTCCCGAGTGCGCGGAGCGCTCGGGACAGCTCTTCAGCCGATGTAAACCGGTCGCTCGCGCGCTTGGCGAGCAGCCGGTGGACGAGCGTTTCGAGAGCTTTCGGGTGCTGGGAGGCGAGAGTCGTGAGTGGCGCCGGGTCCTTCTCGAGGATGTTCGACACGGTTTCCGACGGGGAAGGGCCGGCGAAAGGGAGCCGGCCCGTTGCCATCTCGTACATGACCACCCCGAGCGAAAAGAAGTCGCTTCGCGGGTCCAGGGGCAGCTGAAGGATCCGCTCCGGCGCCATGTAGTTGGCCGTCCCCATCGGCCGGCCGGGGATAGTAGACCCTTCGGGCCCGAGGTCGTCCGTCTCGCTCTTGAACCGGCGAGCCAGGCCGAAGTCGAGCACCTTCACGTGGCCCGCGTCGCTGACGACGATGTTTCCGGGCTTGATGTCGCGGTGCACGATCCCCCGGGCGTGCGCGGCGGCAAGCGCCTCCGTGATCTGCAGGGCGATCTCCACGATCTGCCCGGTCGTCAGCGTACGGCGGGTCATGTAGACCTTGAGGTTGACCCCTTCCGCACACTCCATCGCGATAAAGGCCCTGCCTTCGTGCCGGTCGATTTCGTAGATCGTGCAGATGTTGGCGTGGCTCAACTGGGCGATGGTGTCCGCCTCACGTTGAAACCGGCGTTCGGCATCCGGGTCGTCGGCCGATTCCTCGGGGAGGAACTTCAGGGCGACCTTCCTGGGCAGACGCGTGTCCTCGGCCTCGTACACGATGCCCATGCCGCCCGTGCCCAGCTTGCCGGTGATGCGGTAGTGGCTCACGTTACTGCCGAGCATGTGACCTTTGGAGGATACACGTCCTCCAGCGCCCATTGCACGCGTTGCACATGACTGCAGTGATGTTCGGTTCATCCCGCGCGAGCGTTAAGGGAACATGAGGAGTTTTCCCGTATGATGGCAACGAGTCGTGCACCCGTGACGCATTCGCCCGGCGAGAAGGTGAGTCCTCCTCCTGAGCCCAACGGGGAAGGCGGAGCACTCCTGAGCGACGAGCCCACCATTGAGCTGGTTGTCCGCGCCAGAGGTGGTGATCGGATGGCGGTGGAGGCGCTGCTCCAGCGCTCGATCCCCAGTTTGAAGCGTTTTGCCCACGGGCGGCTGCCCGCGGCGGCCCGCGGGAGCCTCGACACCGGCGACCTCGTGCAGGAAACGGTGCTGCACGTCCTGCGGCGGCTGGACGACTTCGAGCCCCGGCACGTCGGTGCGATGCAGGCCTACCTCAGGCAGTCCGTCATCAACCGCATTCGC
>DASTDR010000267.1:0-2649 GCA_035710265.1 Gemmatimonadales bacterium
AGGCACCAAGCGCTGCGGTGAGCTGAGCACCGAATGCTTCGGCCGACCTAGCGTCGAGACCACGAGCGATGCTCATGAGTCCGTCACGACCCAGTTCGTCTCCAGCCGGACTCGTAGCTTCGGAGGCTCCATCGCTGTACAGCACAACAAGATCGCCGAATTGCAGTTTGACAACTGTGCGATCGTAGTTGATGTCGTCGAGCAGGCCGAGCGGAACGCCGGCCGGCCGATCTCGCTCGCTGGCGCGTCGCGTCTCAAGCCATCTCCATTCCTGACGCGAGGCACGGTACCAGAGAGGTGGGGGGTGTCCCGCGTTCGTCATTACAAGCAACCCCCGGCGGCTGTGCCATCCGACCGCGACCATCGTAGCGTAGTGCACGTCGCCGAGTTCTTCTCGAACCGCCTGATTGAGTTCTCGCATCAACCCGACTTGTGCCAACTCCCGCAGGTGCCGCTCCATGAGCTCTCGAAGCTTCTCGCCGAGCGCGGCCACTGCCTGTCCATGGCCGCTCACGTCGGCAAGCGCGATCCGCGAGACGATGCAGCTAGGGCACAGCGATACGTAGTGGACATCGCCGCCCGCATCAACTGAGCCCACGGGCACCGAGTTCACCCATGCAACCAACCCTGGCAGTTCGAGCAGGCTCGCGGTTCGCTCGTTACCCGCCGCTACCTCTGCACACACGAGGTGCCTTGAGATCGACCCTATCGGATGGTCATTACGTTTGCTGGCGACCGCGTCAAAGATCATGGTGCTCGTTTCGCCATGATTGGAGCATGTGCGCGCACGCGAATCTATTGGACGATGGTGTCGGTGACTCCGAGGGGCCACATTCGCGACGACCACCGGAAGGGCCTTTCGTCAACCAGACCTGTATCCCTGACGACGTGGTGAAGGTGAAGTAAGCACGGAGCAGTTCGAACTTCGAACCACCGACACGCGGTGCATGGTCAGTGAACCTGCTTGCCAATCCTCCCGTGACGGCGAACTGCAATCTGGTACGCACCGGGCGAAACTGCCCAAAAGGTCTAAGAGCGACTTCAAGGGTCGTGACCTGATTTCGGGGACCGGCGTCTCTGCGCGCTGACGCCCTGGACACCGCCCCCGAATCCCTAATCTCAACTTCGTACGGACACGGCTCGGAGGCTGTCGGGAGTGTCAGAGTCAGCAGGACGCGAGTGCGCGGCAGGACTAGCGGCGGTCGATCGCCATGTGGCGTCTCTCCACGCCCGATTCCGAAATCTGGGAAGGAGTTCGCGCAGTACGCCCGCGATCCGAGGATCCAGCGGAAGACCGTCCGCGTCCAGGAGCGTCTGCTTGCCCACCGACTCCATGGGTTCCCCAACGGCGTGCTGGCAGCGGGCGTGCGGCAGCGCCCGCCGCGCCATTATACGCGTGCCGCCGCAGCTGAAAGCGACGCGGACGCCGTCAGATTTCGCCGCCAAAAGGCGTCTTAAAGATCGAAGGTGAAATCGATGTCGTGCGTCACGTGAGGACGGCAGCTCGAGCTCAGTTTCGAGGCCGAACTCCCTGGTGAGGCTGGCGAGAAGGTCGAAGCTGGTAGCGCCAGAAGTTGGGGAGCAGATGCGGAACAGGGCCCTATCAATTTCGCTCTCGCGCCCAAGCGCGAGAGCGCGTCCGCCACGATCCACATGCTCGCACGGACGACGCGGGGCGTCAACGGTTCTTCCTTCATTGGATTCTCGGTGGCTGCCCCAGCGCGCCTGCGCCGCTTTGCGCGTCGCCTTGCTCCTCTCCTCGGGGCTGACATTTCACCAGCGTGCGGCGCCAAGGCCGACGGCAGTCCGATGCGGTGCACGCGCGAGAATCACGTCGCACCTAAACGACGTCGCAGAGGAGGTAAGCCATCGCTGACGCACGGGCGGGAGTCGTGATCGAATCGGGCATCGTGTGTTTCTGAAGATGCTGTTGTGGCCGTTTCGTCAGGATTGGTTCGAGGCGGCAGCCGCTCGTGGTGCGACGACGCCGGGGTTAAGTACGATGTGCTTGCACTCGAGGAAGTCATCCAGCGCAGCCAGACCGCGCAGGCGCCCTCGCCCACTCTGCTTGTAGCCGCCTTCTTCGAATTCGTCCCGCATCATCACCCAGTCGTTCACCCAGACAGTGCCCACTTGGAGATCGCGGCCGATTCGCAGCGGGCGATCGACGTCACGGGTCCAGATACTGGCCGCCAAACCGTATTCACTATCGTTAGCCAACGCGACCGCTTCCGTCTCTGTGTCGAACACCTGAATCGAGAGCACCGGTCCGAAGACTTCCTCTTGCACGATCGGCAAGCGCGAATCCGTCACCTCGAGGAACGTCGGACGGTAAAAGGCGCCCCGGGCGAGCGGTCCCTCGGTCACCGGCCCCCCTCGCACGATGGCCCTGGCGCCGGCGGCGAGCGCGTCTTCAACCATCTGATTCACGCGCTCTACGTTGGCCTTGTCGATCATCGGACCCATGTCGCTGGTTGGATCCGAAGCGGGTCCCACCTTGACGTTCGTGAGGCGCTCGGCGAGTTGTTGCCGCACCGTGTCAGCGATGCCAGATTGAACGAGCAGCCGGCTGCCGGTCATGCAGAACTGCCCGGCGAACACGGTCAAGGCCTTCTCGAGCTTCGGGAGCGCCGCATCCACGTCGGCGTC
>DASTDR010000268.1:0-2423 GCA_035710265.1 Gemmatimonadales bacterium
CGATTCGGTCACTCGTAGCTCGACATCCGGCATCGGAACTGCTTCGAAGCCGTCAGGCGCGGACGACGTCGGTCCCGGAGTCCCAAAGAGCAGCGCGATGTCGGCACCATCGCGCCCTGCTTCGTTGAGCAACTGCTCGACCAGCACGCGGGTATGGCTGTCGGAGGATGCCGGGTCGGCGTGCAGGTCGCCAATGCCGCACACGCGCACGGGTTGCCCATCGAGTATCCCTGCAAGATCGTAGCGTTGTGCGCTGGCGAGCACCTCACCCCCCTCCATAAGCGCATACCGTCGCTGATGACGCAGAGCCCAGGCGGTTTTTGTGTGGGCAGCCTGAAAGGTGGCGAAGGCGGAACGACTGAGGCTTTCGGGCCACGCAGCGTATGCGGTGTGGAGGATGCGTGCGAGGACGGCGCCCTCCGCGGGAATCAGGACTGGCACGTGTTATCTCCGCCTGGTTCACGTGCGATCACACGCATTTCGCGCCTATTCGCGCGGCGACCGAGTGACCAAAAGCCGGGGCATGGCCTCGGCGAGATCCCGCAGCGGCAAGCTGACCGGTACGTTTTCCACGCTGTCGGGTCCGCCAGTCCCGTTACGACCTTAGCTCGCCCACGCGGCTGTCATGCACATGACCAATTCACATCGCCACTCAGCCGAGCCGAACGCGGGGCCGCCCATCGCGCCCGCCAGACTGACGTGCGTCAAGGCGTTCCTATTCACCGGCGGTGATCACGACGGTTCAAGGGCTGGTCAAGCCGATTCTGCGCGGGGCCTGACGCGCCGCCGGCCGGCCACGTGTCGACCTCCGATCGCCGTCTGGACCCCCAGGAACTCGCCCACGTTGTCCATCGTGAGCAGCCCGATGAGATGGCCCCGTCGGATGACCGGGATGGTATGGCACTCATGCCCCTGCAGGCGTTGGAACGCCACGTCGATCATGTCCGACGCGTCGGCCACCAGGAAATCACGCCGCATGACGTCGGCCACGGGAGACTGTTGTTCATGACGTGCGAGCGCAGTGAGAAGGTCGGCGCGCGTCAGAACGCCGACGACGGCACCGTCTTCCACGACCGGGAAGTCCTGTTGGGCACCGGACAACAGCAGCTCAACGGCGCGGGTGAGGGAGTCGTTCGGAGAGAGCGTCCGGAAGTCCGTGATCATGGCCCGCTCCAGGGGGATGCCACCGAGCGCCGCCTTCATCTCGGTCATCGCGGCCTCCTGTCCCGCGCCGATCCAGACGAACAACGCGATGAATACCAGGAGCGGATTGAAGAAAAGCCCGAGCAGGCCGAACAGGAACGCCATCCCCTGGCCGATATTGGCGGCGAGCTGCGTCGCCCGCGTGTAGTCCATGCGGATCGCCAGGACCGCCCGCAGCACTCGTCCTCCGTCCATCGGGAAGGCCGGGAGCATGTTGAAGCCCACCAGGAAGAGGTTCACGATCATCAGACGCTCGAGGAACGACCCGCTGGTCACACTGAGCGCGCCGAGGGGCCTCAACGCGCCGGTGACCTGCAAGAGAACGAACAGCGCCGCCGCGATCACGACGTTCACGGCGGGTCCCGCGAGCGCCACCCACAACTCCTGCCTGGGGTCATCAGGCATCCGCTCGAGCCGGGCGAGCCCTCCGATCGGCAAGAGGGTAATGTCGCGTGTCTTAATACCGAATCGTCGTGCCGTGAGGGCATGCCCGAACTCGTGCAGCACCACGCAGCCAAACAACGCCAGGATGAACGCGACACCCTCCATCACCGCGGCGGCACTGTGCCCCGTTTGCCAATGCGCAAAGGCGACCCACGCGATCAGGATCAGGAAAGTCGTGTGGACGTAGACGTCAATCCCGGCGAACGTGCCGATTCTCGTCGACCATTTCATCGAGCGCCCCTTTGTGAGGATGGCACACCGTCAAACCCGATCCACCACCTCGCGTGGACTCCACTGGTTGGTCTAGGATCCACCGAAGGCGTTGAACCCAATGCGCAGCATGGTACTCGCGCCGGGCGGAGACGAATATGTCCGCGGGGTTGGATCGTGAGAAAGCACGGAGTGACGACGCAGCCGGGAACCCGGGGCGAAGGCTCGCAACGCTGAGTGTCCGGTTCCGTGTGATGTGGACGCTGCTCTCCGTGTTTCTGGTCGAGTGTCTGGTCTTCGGCCTCGCGATGCTGCCTGGTGCGCTCTTGTGGGAGATCTTCGCTCTTCGCACGTACCCATACGTGCTCGTGCGCTTTGTCGTGCTGGGCATGGCGTTAGTGCCCGCGTACGGTCTGTTCGCCTTCAGCCTCATGGTCCTGTCGGCGCTCTCCACGCGCTGGCTCGGATGGCGGACGCCGGCAGACGCCGAGATGCCCATCAAAGCACTGGAGTGGCCGCTCCTATGCTGGGTTCGATACATGGTGTCGGTGCACGTGGTCCGGCTG
>DASTDR010000269.1:0-10054 GCA_035710265.1 Gemmatimonadales bacterium
TGTTCTTGTCGCTGCCGAGCCACGTGGCCAGCTCGTTCCTCAGCCACTCGGTGCCGACGATGTAGGAGTCGGCCTGGCGCAGCGCCTTGAGCGCCTGCTTGAGAAACCGGTTGCGCACGCCTTCGCGCCATCCGCCCCCACCCGTCGGCGAGCGCAGCACCACGACCGGCATCAGGTCGTGCACCGTGATCACGACCGGCCGGCGCCCCGCGGCCTCGATCATGTGCGCATAGGAGTGATCGAGCACGTGCACGAGCTCGACGCGCTTCGCCTCGCGCTTCACGCGCCAGGGATAGAAGTAGTAGCGCGCCGCCCACTGCTGCGGCCCATGCAGCGGAGCGGGGAGCACGACGCGCGAGGGATCGACGGGCTGGGTCCACCAGCGCACAAAGGCTTTGCGCCGATCGCCGCGCTGCGCGGCGGTGGATCCGCGCCGCCCGACGCTGTCGCGCGTGAGCGCGCCGATGTGCGCGGCGAGACGGACGTTGAGGCCGAAATCGCCGGACTCTAACCAGTCGTGAAGACGGTGGGCGTATTTGTCCATCGAGGCCCAGCGCTCGAGCGGAAGATCGGGGACGAGCAGAACAGTTGGCATCTAATAACTAGTTAAGACGCCAAGACGCCAAGTTGCGAAGTGGTCGCAAGACTCCAGCTGCTAGTGCAAGTCCTAACAACTTGCACTTGAGACTTGCAGCCACTTGGCGTCTTGGCGTCTTGGCGTCTTGGTCTTGTCACTTTACCACCTGCCTCCAGAATTCCAGCGTCCTCTCGGCGATCGCGTCATCCGAATAGAGCCGCAGCGCTCGTGCTCTTGCAGCTTGGGCCAACGTCCGGCGCGTTGGAAGATCACTAAGTCTCTCAAGCGCGTTCGCGAGGCCGGGCAAATCCCCGTCGGGCACCACGATGCCCGCTTCGCCGATGAGCTCCGGGATAACACCACTATCTGTGCCCACCACTGCGACTTCATTCGCCATCGCTTCCATGAGTACTTGTCCATTGGCTTCGCGCCATTCCGGCGACGAACGCGACGGCATCACCAGGACGTCGAGATCGGGCCAGAGATTCGCCACCTGCTCGGCCGGCAGCCCGCCGGTCCAGCGCACGCGTGCGGCCAGGCGCAGGTCGGTCGACAGCTGCTCGAGCCGTTCGCGCTCCGGTCCGTCGCCGACGATCGTCAGGCGCCATTTGGCGCTGCGTTGCAGCGCGAGCGCTTGCAGCAAGTTATCGAGTCCCTTTTGCGGGACCAACCGGCCCACGAACCCGATCGCCAGGCCTTCGTGCGGCACGTGGCTGGGCGCGTCCGGGGCGAGGGCGCCGAGCTGGGGAATCACGGCGATCGGGAGATTGGGCGCGTCCTCGCGCACCAGAATCCCCGCGAGATCGCTCCCCGCAATGAGTCCGGTGAGTTTGCGCAGCAGGCGCCGGTGTTTCCAGCCGAGCCACCAGTCGAGCTGCAGCTCCACGTTCTGGTGGGTCAGCAGCACCACGGGAATGCCGAGCCGCCGGGCCGCGCCCACGACCTGCTTCGCCACGATCGAGGTGGGCTCTTCCTCGATCTGGACCAGATCGGGGCGCCGGTCGCGCAGCAACGCTTTCAGTGGCCCGCGCGCGTAGCGGGCCTTGTGCAGCTCGCCTTTGGGGCCGATCCCGCGTGCGGGGAGCGGGAAGACCTCGAGCCCGCCCTGGCGCTCCCAGGCGACGTCGATCGGCCGGCCGAACCAGGGCTCGCGCCAGCGCTGCGGAATGGCGACGGTGACTTCGAGCCCGCGGGCGGCTAACGCACGCAGTTTGCCTCGATGGGCGGGCTGCAGGTAGGTATGGGAGAGGACTAAGACTCTACGCATTGCGGATTTCGGATTGTTGAGTGCGGACTGTCAATGAAAGGTCGTAGCGAATACGAACCCCGCCGTTAAATCCGCAATCCGCAATCATCGATCCGCAATCAAGATGGGCGGCACAGGACTCGAACCTGTGACCTCCGGTATGTGAGACCGGCGCTCTAACCAGCTGAGCTAGCCACCCGCTGACAACTAGTCTTCCAGACGCCAAGACGCCAAGTGCAAGAAAAAAAGTCGCAAGAAAGATAACGAGGCAGCGTTACCTGTACACTTGAGACTTGCGACCACTTGGCGTCTTGGCGCCTTGGCGTCTTGGGCCTGGATAGATGGGCCCTCCAGGATTTGAACCTGGGACCTACGGATTATGAGTCCGCTGCTCTAACCGCTGAGCTAAGGGCCCCCGAGCATCCGGAATGTTAAACGGGGAATGCCGATTTGCCAGACGACTACAGCCTCGTCGCCGTGAAATTCCCCGCGAGCGTCACCGGCGCCCCGTTGACGGTGATCCGCACGTTGACGATTCCCGCCATATCGGTTCCGGTCAGGACGCCCACATCGTGCCAATCAGTGTTGTCCATATCGAAGAAGACACTGTCGCCCTTCAGGCGTCCGTTCACGACCGTCCCGGCGACGGAGACGCTATCGGCATTGCAGATCAAGGCGCCCGTGTAGGTCCCGTCGAATGTGGTGCCCTGCTGCGCGAGGGCCATGACGGCGTGCACCCGACACGTGACGCCCTGCGTACGAAGGCTCGGCACCTGGTAGTTGTAGGATCCCTGGACATTGTGGACCTGCGGCCCGTTGCTGTCACCTCCGCACGCTGCTCCCACGAGACAGACGCTCGCCATCATGCCGCGCATTGGGGGCCTCCTTTAGAGCAGTCCTTCCCTTCGTAGCTTGCCCAGTTGATCGAAGTAGGCTTCGTGCATCAGCAGCACCTCGCCCGGTGACACGGTTGCGACGCCCGCTTTTCCTACCTCGATACCGGCGGCAAAGTTCGCGATGTGCGCCGCCTCGCGCACGTTCGCGCCGCCCGCGAGCGCCGTGCCGACCCAGGCGGTCACCGTGTCGCCCGCGCCCGACACGTCATAGACCTCGCGCGCCATCGTGGGAATGCGCGTGATCTTCCCGTCCTTGGTCGCGAGCAGCATGCCCTCGGCGCCGAGCGTGAGCAGCAGGTTGTCGACGCTGAGCTTCTCGAGTGACTCGGGCAGCGCGTCGGGATGCGCGAGATCGAGCGCCGCGCCCATCGCGAGCTCCAGCTCGCGCCGGTTCGGCTTGAATACCGTCGCGCCGCGATAGGCGAAGAAATTCTTGAACTTGGGATCGACCACGACCGGCAGGCTGCGCTTCCTGGCGATTCCCATCGCGCGCTCGATCACCTGCGGCACCAGCGCGCCCTTGTTGTAGTCCTCGATCAGGAGCGCGTCCGCATCCTTGAGCGCGCGCTCGAGTGAGCCGCCCAGCTGCTCCATGACCCGCGCCGAAATCGGATCTTCGATTTCCTCATCGATCCGCAGCATCTGCTGGCCGCGCGCCACGACGCGGGTCTTGGACGTCGTGGGCCGGGCCGCGTCCACGACGAGGTAATCGGTGCTGAGGTGCAGATCGTCGAGCTCGCTGCGCACCGCGCCCGCGCGCGCGTCCTCGCCCACGACGGCGACGAGCCGGCATTCGGCGCCGAGTGCGGAGACGTTCGCGGCCACGTTCGCGGCGCCGCCCAGCCCGTGGCGGCTCGCGCGTACGGTGACGACGGGGACCGGTGCCTCCGGGGAGACGCGGTCGACCTCGCCGACCAGATACACGTCGAGCATCGCGTCGCCGACGACGACGATCTTGGTAGTCGCCATCTTCTTGAGGAGGACTTCCAGCCGTTCACGCGTCAGGCGTTCGTTCAGGGAATCCGTCCTTCCTTCTTAGTCCGCCACTCGAGCACGATCCGTCCGACCCACTTGGTCTTCGACGCGCCGTCCGTGTGCAGATAGTTGTCGATCAGGTGCACTCCGCCGTCGCCCGACAGGACCCAGCGGCCATGCGCGACGCGCCCCGCCACGGCGAGGCGCGCCGTGCGCTCGACCACGCCCGCGAACAGCGTCGGCGTCGAGTCGAACTGCGCGACGGTCGGGTAGGGCAGCCGGAAGTCGCCCTCGCCCTGGTGCAACAGCGTGACCTCCGGCTCGAGCAGCGCGCTCGGCCCCGCGATCACGCTCGCGCGCAGCGTGAGCTGATCGTAATCGGCAAAGTTACGGGCGAGCCCCACATTCTGCCGCATCCACGCTTCCGGCACCCTGGTGGTGCGGTAGGTCAGATTCGCGACCTGCGTATAGAACGCCGTCCAACCGACACGTCCGATGCCGCCCTGCGCGCCGAGCGTCAACCCGTAGGACGGCGGCTCCTGGTCTCCGGGCGACTCGTCATCCACCTGGATGTCGTCGATCAGCACGGAGCCGAACAGCTGCGTGCGGTTGATGCGCGTCGTGACGTCGAGGCCCAGCAGGTTGTTGGCCTGGGTGTTCTGATCGTACTGCTGCAGCAGGCCGAGGCTGAAGATGTTGGCGAACCAGGGCTCGAGCTGGCGGCTCGGACCTGAGATCAGCGTTCCTTCCCAGAGTGAAAACGTGGTGTTCCACGGTGGACGGATCACCAGCCGGTGGGTGATCATGTGCCGGCTGTTCGCTGCGCCGGCCGTGTCGGGGAGGTCGTCGAGCTGCGTGACCAGGCCTTCGAAGTAGATCCCGTCGGTCCCAATGCGCACGTCGAGCAGGTCGTAGCTGTAGGGACTTGGGGAGACGAGCAGTCCCTCGGTGAGCCGCGGTCCCCAGTTGCGATCGAGTCGCCCGAACATCAGCTCGCCGAAGCGCCATTGCGCGCTCACGTAGGCCTCGGCGGCGCGGCCGGCGACGAAGCGATCCTTCTTGCCGGCGTAGTCGGGATCGAACTTGAGGCGCGTATCGAAATAGGGATGCGTAACGACGACGGCCGGTCCGAAGTAGAACGTGAGCGCCGCGCCGCCGGCGAACGTCGCGTGTCCCACGCCCGCTTCGCGCAGCGGATCACGCCGCGCGTGCGACGCCGCCGCGATCCCGGCGTGGATGTCGATGCGCGCCGAGGGCCCGCGCATGCGGCGCGTCAGGTCGCCGCGGATTCGCGTGACGACGCGCCACTCGCCGCCGGTGACGACGTTGCTGTCGACTGCGTCCAGCGCGCGCACGATCTGATCGACGCGGAACGGCCGGCTGAGCGGGGACGGGTCGGCCATGCGACCGGCGGCGATCAAGTGCTCGAGGAATGGCTGGGACCAGTGGCTGAGGGGGAGATACGGCGAGGCTTCCTGGGCGAGTGCGCTCGTTGGGAGCAGCAGCAGGAAGAGTACGGTGCGCATGGCGGGAATGTAATTGCGGATTTCGGATTGTGGATTGCGGATCGGCATTCTCGGTTCACGCCAATCCGCAATCCGCAATCCACAGTCCGCAATCGTTCTGCACCGTGTTAGTTTAGCGGGCCATGCTCGTCGAAAACGTCCGCGGTAGCGTCGTCGAATCCCGCCACGAGATCCACGTCGCGGTCGTGGATAACGCGGGCAAGCTCGTGGCCAGCGCGGGAAATCCCGATCTGGTCACGTTCTGGCGTTCGGCGGCGAAGGCGTTCCAGGCGCAGCCGCTGGTGCAGGACGGCGTCGTCGCGCGCTTCGGCCTGAAGCGCGAGGATCTCGCGCTCGCCTGCGCGTCGCACTCCAGCGCGCCCGACCAGGTCGCGTTGGTGCGCGAGTTCCTGCAGCGCGTCGGCTGCTCGGAGCGCGATCTGATGTGCGGTCCGCACCGGCCGCTGTCGGAATCGGTCGCCAAAGACTACGAGACCCGCGGCGTGCGGCTCACGGCGGTGTACTCGAATTGCTCGGGGAAACATACGGGGATGCTCGCGCTTGCGAAGCACCACGGCTGGCCGGTCGAGTTCTACGCGAGAATCGAGCATCCGGTGCAGCAGCGCTGTCTCCAGTCGGTGTCGGAGTACACCGGCGTCGCGCCGGGTGATCTGGGTGTCGCGGTGGACGGGTGCGGCGTCGCGTGCTTCGCGCTGCCTTTGCGCAATATGGCGCTCGCGTACACGCGGCTCGACGGCCCGGTGCTCGAGGCGATGCTGCTGCATCCCGAGCTGATCGCGGGCCCGGGCCGGCCGTGCACCGAGCTGATGCGTGCTCACCCGGGGCGTGTCGTCACCAAGGTCGGCGCGGAAGGGGTGTACAGCGCGCTGCTGGTGCGGGAAGGGCTGGGTGTTGCGCTCAAGGTCGTGGACGGCCATAGCGTGGCCTCGGCGCTCGCGATCGCGGCCGTGCTCGCCGAATTGGGGCTGCGCCCGCAGCCGTCTTCATTAATAAGGAAGCCGATCACGAACTCGCGCGGCGAGACGGTGGGAGAGATGCGTGTTAATGGGGGGCTAACGAAGTGAAAGGATTGCGGATTGCGGACTGCGGATTGTTAGTGTGAGCGTCGACGAAAAGACGATAGCTCTGGTACGTATAGCCGTTGCCACAGCTACCGGCGACGAGACGAAGCTTCGGGACCGGATGATTGCCGCTCGAGCCATTGGTGTGCCGGCCATATGGGTGGATGAGCTTCTGTTGCAGAGTTTCCTCAATGTCGGATATCCGCTCGCGCTTGTTGCGTTCGGCATATGGCGCAGTGTAGCTGGCGGACCAGCGGACCCCAGTGAGCCGATTGCCCATCCGGAGTGGGACGACTGGACGACGCGCGGGGTGAAGGCCTGTACGGAGGTGTACGGCCGGACGTATCACAAACTGCTGCTGAACCTGCGAGCGTTGCATCCGGCCATCGAGCCCCTGGTCGTAGTCGACGCGTACGGAAAGATCCTGGGTCGTCCCGGACTCGATTCGAAGCGGCGCGAGCTATGCACGTTGGCGGCAATAGCGATGCAGAACGCACCACGACAACTCCACGCGCACTTGCGTGGCGCTCTGAATACTGGTTCGACTCGGGACGAGGTGGACGAAGTGATTGCCCTGGTCGAAGACGAGCTGCCCAAGGATCGCGCTTTGAACCTGTGGGAAATGTGGGCCGATGTGAGGGGGCGGAATCTTTGACTCGGGCTGAGTTCACGATGAGAACGAAAACGTTCGCGTTGGCTGTAGTTGGGCTCGTCGAACACTTGCCTGTCTCCAAGACGTCGGAGGTCGTTGGGAAACAGCTGCTCCGATCGGCTACCTCCGTGGCAGCAAACTACCGTGCTTCCTGCCGGGCTCGGTCTCGCCGCGAATTCATCGCCAAAATGGGAATCGTCGAGGAAGAGGCACATGAATCTCAGTTCTGGCTCGAGGTCCTGGTCAACCGCGGTCTCGTGGACAAGAGCCATGGTGCTGCGCTGCACCGCGAAGCTGGAGAGATCGTAGCGTTGACTGTCGCCTCGATCCGAACAGCACGCCGGACTCCCCGTTCTATTCCGCAATCCGCAATCCGCAGTCCGCAATGTTTATAGATCGCGTTGTCGTCCAAGTTGTCGCGGGCACGGGCGGCTCGGGTGCCTCTTCATTTCGACGCGAGAAGTTTGTCCCGAAAGGGGGGCCGGACGGCGGGGATGGAGGTAAAGGAGGAAGCGTCTACCTCAAGGCGGACGAAAACCTCAGCACGCTCCTCGACTACCGCTACCACACCCGCTGGGTCGCTGAGCGGGGGCAGCACGGGAAGGGCAAGAACATGACCGGGAAATCGGCGGAAGACGTCTACCTGCCGGTTCCGCCCGGGACCGAAGTGCGCGACGCGGACACCGGCGAAATCCTCGGCGAGCTCGTGAGCCCCGACCAGACGTTACTCGTGGCCAAGGGCGGCCGCGGCGGCCGCGGCAACCAGCACTTTGCGACGCCGACGCACCAGTCGCCGCGCGAATGGGAGCCCGGCGAAGAGGGCGAAGCGCGCAAGCTCGAGCTGGTGCTGAAGCTCATCGCCGACGTCGGCCTCCTGGGCGAACCCAACGCGGGCAAGAGCACGCTGCTGTCCGTCATTTCCGCCGCGCGTCCCAAGATCGCCGACTATCCCTTCACCACGCTCGAGCCGCACCTCGGCGTCGTCGGTCTCTCGGATCATCGCTCGTTCGTCGTGGCGGACATTCCGGGGATCATCGAGGGCGCGCATGAAGGGAAAGGGCTCGGCCTGCGCTTCCTGCAGCACGTCGAACGCACGAGGATGTTGGCGATCCTGGTGCCGCACGACAGCCCGGATCCGCAGGCTACCTATGACCTGCTGAGAAGAGAAGCGGCGGCGTACTCGAAGGAGTTGGCGTCCAAGCCGCATGTAGTGGTGCTCACCAAATCCGACCTGACAACCGACGACCGAAAACCGATTACCACTGAGGGTGGCGCACCAGTCGTCAGCATTTCGGCCGTCACCCGGCACGGCATTCCAGAGCTCCTGGAAGTCCTGTGGAAGACGCTGAAGTCGTAGCCACCATCGCGCTCACGCTCGTTCCCGGTGTCGGTCCGCAACGCATTCGCCTGCTGCTCTCGACGTATGGCAGCGCGCAGGCGGCGATCGCGGCGCCGCAGGCGCGGCTCAACGCCTCCGTGGAAGCGGCGGAACGTGTCAGGGCGCAGCTCGCCGAGCTCGGAGCGCGCGTGCTGGTGCTGGGCGCTCCCGACTTCCCGCCGCAGCTCGAGGAGATCCGCGACGCGCCGCCGATCCTCTACGTCTGGGGCGATGTCTCGCTGCTCAGTCGTCCGAGCGTCGCGATCGTGGGCAGCCGCGACCACACCGATTATGGCGCGCAGGCCGCGCGCATTCTGGCCGGCGCGGTCGCGCCGTACGCGGTTGTGGTGAGCGGCATGGCGCGCGGGATCGATGCGATCGCGCACCACGCCGCACTCGATGCCGGTGGCCGCTCGATCGGTGTGCTGGGGAATGGATTTGGCGTGGTGTACCCGCAGTCCAATCGCGAGCTGTACGACCGGATGGTGCAGCACGGCTGTCTCGTCACCGAGCATCCGCCGTGGGAAAAACCACACACCGGCTCGTTCCCCAGGCGCAATCGACTCATCTCGGGTCTCTCGAAAGCCGTAGTGGTCGTCGAGGCGGACAGGAAGTCGGGCGCGTTGAACACGGCGCACGAGGGCCTCCAGCAGGGGCGGACCATCCTCGGCGTTCCCGGTCCGATCACGAGTCCGACGTCATCCGGCACGAATGAGTTGATTCGAGACGGCGCCACGCCGGCGCTCACGGCCGGTGACATTCTGGAGGCGATCGGAATCTCCGCGCCCTTGAGCGAGCTCGGGATCGCGCTCTCGACACCGGCGCCGCGGGTGCCCCCGGTCGACCTGACCGGATTGCAGCTGACGCTGTGGAATCGGATGACTGCGGAACCGCAACAGGTCGATGCGCTGGTGGGTGCCACGCGGACCTCACCCTCCGAAGTGTTGGGTGCGTTGACCGAGCTGGAGCTTCGGGGCTTGGTCCGGCAGGGGCCGGGCATGGTGTTCGGGCTGTGTTGAGGTTGTTCACCCCGGGGCGTCGCCCCGGGGTCAGCCGTGCTTCATGAGTCATCGAGCATTCGGCATTTTCGTCCACATTACGTGGCATACTCGCTTGCGGGCGCGTTGCATGAGCAGAGCCGATGCCTGCGAGATTGTCGACGTCATCCGTATTGCAGCTGAACGCTCGTCAGTCCATGTGCATGAAGTGGCAGTGCTGACCGATCATGTCCACGTGATCGCGAGCTTCCGTCCAGAGCTGCCGGTCACCCCTTTTATTCGGCATGCGAAGTCAGAGTCGTCGCGGCGCATCAATAACCGTCGCGGTCGAGTTTTTGATTGGGCTCGCGGCTACTACATCCAATCCCTTTCACGCAGTCATGTGAGCGCCGCGTGCGCATATGTGGCGAGGCAGTTCCGTCGTCACCCGGATCGCATTCCCGCTTAAGGGCTGCTGACCCCGGGCCGGCGGCCCGGGGTCATTGCCGCGGGGTCACACGGAGCAGGACGAGTCGCTTAGTATTCCGCAGTGCATCTGTACATCCACGTCCCCTTCTGCCAGCGGCGCTGCAGCTACTGCGATTTCTCAATCGCCGTGCGTAAACGGATTCCAGCCACTGAGTTCGTAGATGTCATCCTCAAGGAAGCCGAAGGTCTCGAGCTGGGAGAACTCGAGACGCTCTACTTCGGCGGCGGGACGCCCTCGCTCCTTCCTGCCGATGCGATCGCGACGCTGCTCGACCAG
>DASTDR010000270.1:0-2908 GCA_035710265.1 Gemmatimonadales bacterium
GAGCGTCCAGCCGTGCGAGTGCGCCATTGAGTGAAGCTCGGGCAAAGACTCCGACAACGTCACGAAGAGACAGCGTTCGCCATTTTTCACTCCAGCCATCAAGAACTGGAGGCACAGCGTCGTCTTTCCCGCGCCCGTGTCTCCCTCGATGCCGTAGAGCCCCCTCGGCGCGAGCCCGCCGTGAAGAATCTCATCGAGTCCGGAAACGCCGGTGGAGAGCACATCGGGGTCGTTCATTCGAGAAGTTGTCATAGGGTCCGGGAATGTGTGGCAAGGATGGGCCTCGGCCGTAGCCGAGGCCCTCGTGACTAGAGCGTGGGTGTTCCGCTGCCACTGCGACGACCTGCAAACAGCAGGACTACACCGGCGAGCAGCGCGACACCACCCACCCAGGGCGGGACGAATCCGCGCCGTTCTGTGGTCACGGTTGCCACACCCAGATCTACTTTATCCCTATCCTTGACGTACGACACGCCACCAATCACGAGCACGACGGCGCCAAACACGATCAACAGCACGGCGATAATTCCGGCCGGTCGCATGGTATTCCCTCCACGGGGCTCAGGTCCGGATTTATACACGGACTAATCTCATCCGAAGGGATGAGTGCCTACGAGTGAGGCCCGCCCGTCGCTCGGGGTTTTGGTGGGGAGTCGTCTCCCGAGTACTTCACGACACTGATGTGCCCCTCCGGTTCGATGTAGCTCCGCTGGACTTCCTGCACGTCTCGAATGCCCTGCTGGCGCAGCTGACTGAGCAAGTCATCCATCGTGAGCATTTCGGCCCGCAGATTCCGCACGAGAATTCTCCCGTCCTTGATCAGGGGACGGGGCGCGGCATGCAACAACCGATAGATCATCCTGAACCGATAGGCCAGCCAGTCGAGCAGGAAGTTCCACAGGAAAATCGTCCCGACCAGAACGACGGCTTCGGTGAGCGAGCGGTATTGCGCGGACATCCCGTTTTGCGCGGCATCGGCGACGAGCACGACGACGAGCAGATCGGGAATGCTCAGGCTGCCGGCCTCGCGCCTGAATACGCGCATCAACCCGAGGATGAGCAGGTACATCACCGTCCCGCGAAGAAACAACTCCCCGAGGCTGACCGAGGGGACGAACAGCTCGTGCCAGTTAATGCCCGCGATGACCATTCTCACGGGATGTACTTCCGTGCGGGACGCCGGTTCCTAATCCTTCCGCGTCGTGGAGCTAGGAGGGGGCCTCCGGCCAGTTCGTGTCCGGCCGTTTTGGTGCCGGCTGCTCGGCGTGCAGTCGCTCGCCCCGGATGTCGGCGTAGATGAAGTTCTCGGGGGCCACCGGCGCGTCGGCCAGGCGCCGCAGCATCGCGAGCTGCCCGACGTGCGTCATCGTATCCGCGAACGGTCCCTGCAGCAGCTGCTCCGTCGTCAGCGAGCAGGTGGCGTCGCTCGCCAGCAACGCGCCCACCGCTTCCAGCATGTCATGAAACCGACGCACTTCATCCGTGAACGTGGGAAGGGGGTCCGGCTTCACGGGATAGGAGCCGCCCTCGAAGAAGGTGCGCACGTAGCCCATCAGGCTGGTCATGTGCCGAATCAGCTCGACCGGCGTGCGGACGCGATTGCCCGCGCTGAAGACGGCGTAGTGCTCCGGCGCGTCGCGCAACGCCTTCTGCGTGCGATACGCAATCGCGGCGAGGAAATGCCGCAGCAACTCCCGATCGCGATCCATGGTTACCGCCTGAACATGAAGAACACCGCGCCGCACAAGCATAGGCCGGCCCAGAGGAAGTTCAGCCGCACCGGTTCCCTCATATAGTAGATGGCGAACGGAACGAACACGCCGAGCGTGATCACTTCCTGCAGGATCTTCAGCTGGCCGAGGTCCAGCTGGGTGTGGCCGATTCGGTTGGCGGGGACTTGGAGCAGGTACTCGAACAACGCGATCCCCCAGCTGATGAGCGCGGCCACGATCCACGGTTTCTGGTTGAGATGCCGAAGGTGGGCGTACCAGGCGAACGTCATGAACACGTTCGAGCACAGCAGCAGGACGACGGTTTTGGTGAGGACCATGCGCCTATTTTAGCGCTTCCAGGGCCTCCCGTGCGGCGCGGCGGCCACTCGCCAGCGCGCCCGCGACCGTGCCGATCTTGTCGGCGCTGGTGGCCTCACCGGCAAAGAACAGCGTGCCGTTCACCGGCCGTGCGAGCGCCCGCGGGGCGCCGGACCCGCCCACGCCCAGGTAGGAGTACGCGCCGCGCGCGAACGGGTCCGCGCGCCAATCGTGCGAAGACCAGGCATCGAGCTGTTCTTCCAGCTCGCGCCGCGGTACGGCCAGGATGTCGGACAGTGCGACCAGACTGCGCTCGAGCCGCGACGCGGGATCCTCCGCCAGCAGCGTCTCGGCACTCGTGCCTCCAACCCACCCCGTCAGGATCGGCCCGCGCACCGGCTGCGCTGTCCACCACGTCGGGATCTCGGCGCCGGACGCGTGCAGGAAGCTCATGCTCGCGCCGTTCCCGCCCCCGCGCGCGCGCCGCTCGCGGAGGAAGTCCTGGCTTTCCCAGAACGCTTTGCGGAATCGCAGCACGATCTTGAAGATCTGCCCCGTTTCGATTCGCGCGAGTGCGCGGTCTTTCGCGGGGACGGCCGGTTGGAACCTGACTGCGCCGCTCTTGAGCACGGCAGCCGGGAGCGTCGTGATCGCGGACCGGCCCGAGACGGTCAGCTCCGACCTCTCGCTGCTGCGGCACACGGCCGTTACCGCGCCGCGCTTCCATTGAAGAGCGTCCACCACGGTGCTGAGGCGGACCTCCACGCGCTCGGGATCGAGCCCATCGCGCAGCCATTTCATCAGCGCGTCGCCGCCGTTGCCGATCCGAAATTGCTTATCCAGCTGGTCGTTCTCGGTGCCAATTCCGGTCGCTGCGG
>DASTDR010000271.1:0-2372 GCA_035710265.1 Gemmatimonadales bacterium
AAGCGGATCGCCAGCCGAGGGCGGTGACGTACTCGAGATCCCAGTCACGGCCACGATGACGGGTCCCTCACTTCGCGTGCGTCAGGGGAGCCTTGACGACATGTTCGGCCACGAACCAGACCTGCAGCTCGTTGCGGCGAATGACCCCACTGACGATCAGATCGTTGGATCCGTCGTCTCCGTTTGCCGCTGCGAGGCGCGCCATCGTTCGTGCCTCCTTGAGGACGATTTCATGAGCGTGCAGCAAGCGCGAAATCTGCACCGGCACTTCTTCGCGGCCCTTCGGTGGCCGCGGAATCAACGTCATCGCGGCCACATCCGGCGCCATCGCAATGCTCACCCCGCCGAGCAGCTGGATGCGTTCGGCGATCGCGTCGACGAGCTCATTCTGCTCGCTGTAGTGTTTGTCGAACAGCAGATGCAGCTGATAGAAGGTCGGTCCCGCGACCTGCCAGTGGTTCTTCTTGTATAGGTCGCGCAGCGTGATCGTGTCAGCCAACAGCTGATTGAGATTCTCGATGCTTTCCTTGCAGGCGGCCTCCGGCAACGCGATTGACATTCTGATGACGTGCCCGTATGGCTGGATCTCCGGCGCATGCTGATGGACGAGCGGTTCGGCCGCCGTCAGGATGGCATCAGCTTCAATAGATTTGGTCATGGCTATTCCTCGAACGGTGCGTTCATCAACAGATCGACCGCCGATACTGGCTTGTATCCGGGCACGAAACGCTCGCCGAAATCACGCAGAAAGTTGTCGGAGCTTGTCTCTGGCTTCGCCGTGACAAGGCGGCAGCACGTGTCGGCGAATTTCTCTTTCATCTTTAGACGCGGGAATGCGCTGAGAATCTTGGTCATGTCCGCTGACGGAATCAGCTCGAAGCCAAACCCGCCGTAGTCGAGTCCGATGCCCATGGTGCCCAGCGCGACTTCCGGCTCTTTGTGAAGTGCGATTGATACCGTCGAGTTGAGGGCGACGAGATCCCAAATCAGCTGCGCCCGACGATCGGAGAAGCCGCGCTGCTTGACGAACGACCGTGCAGCGGCAGCGCCGTTGACTTCGAAGCGATTCGGACCCGAGACGCCGGCCGTGAGGCCGATGTCGTGGAGGATCGTTCCGATCGCGACGACCTCGAGGTCGCAGTCGATCTTTTTCAGTTGCCCGAGCTTCGCTGCGAACAGCCACGATCGCATGGCGTGATTGAGGAGATAGGGGTCGTACAGCGTCCTGGCGTAGTCGATCGCCTCGGTGATGAGTGGCGAATCAGGCACGTTGACGCCCGCGATCGCCTGCGCGCTCAGGTCAATGGACTTGGTCATGGGTTTCTCCCTCCCGTCCAGCGGGTCCGGGACGACAGCGACCAGCAGGTGCCGCTGTCGTCACCCGGTGTGGATCACGCGGCAACCGACTGCCCCTGCTTGCAGAACGCGAGCAGGTCGCGATTGACGAGGTCTGGATGCGTGGCGGTGAGGCCATGCGACAGGCCCGGATAGTAGATTTCCGTAGCCCCCTTGATCAGCTGGGCTGACTTCTTCCCCGAATTCTTGACAGGCACGATCTGGTCGTCCTCGCCGTGCATGACCAGAGTCGGAATATCGAATTTCTTCAGATCCTCGGTGAAGTCGGTTTCAGAAAACGCTTTGATGCTGTCGTACGCGTTCTGGAGGCCGGCCTGCATGCTCCAGAGCCAGAACTGATCCAGCGTGCCTTGTGACACCTGCGCGCCGGCTCTGTTGGCGCCGTAGAACTGGGGCGCGAAGTCTTTGTACGCCTGCGAGCGGTCCTTGACCAACGCGCTCCGCAGGCTGTCGAAGACTTCCATCGGGAGCCCTTCCGGGTTGGCCGCGGACTTCAACATGATCGGTGGCACGGCGGCGATGAGGACCGCCCTGGCCACGCGCTTCGTCCCCTGCCGTCCGATGTAGCGCGCGACTTCTCCGCCGCCAGTCGAGTGCCCCACCATCGTGATGTCATTGAGATCCAGGGCCTCGATCACGGCAGCCAGATCGTCGGCATACCCGTCCATGTCGTTTCCGGACCATCCCTGGCTGGACCGGCCATGGCCACGACGATCGTGCGCCACGACGCGGAAGCCCTGCTGTGCGAGGAATAACATCTGGCCGTCCCACATATCGGAGTTCAACGGCCATCCGTGCGAGAAGGTGATGACCGGGCCCTTGCCCCATTCTTTGTAGTAGATCGTCGTGCCGTCCTTCACTGTGATCGTGCTCATGTGCGTATCTCCTGAATGATCTGCGTGCGAAGGGGATGCCGACGTGTGCCGGACCACGCTGCGCAGAACGCACGCTTTCAACGGAAAGCAATCACGACATGTCGAAAGACGTCCCGAAGTGTCGTGAGCGGTGGCCACTTC
>DASTDR010000272.1:0-4152 GCA_035710265.1 Gemmatimonadales bacterium
CGGCACGACCGCGACGATTCAAGTGATCGTCGATGCGTCAGATCCGCTGTCGTCGCAGGCCGCGCTCGCGGCGGCCGCCGGCGTCGCGCAAGTGCGCAGCCTGGCCATTCTCTCGGCCGCGGCCAACCGGCAGGACCTGCCGCTGGAAACGCGCGTCCGCCCACGCTACAACCCCGGCCTGCGCAGCCCCAACTACATCGTGCCGGGGCTCGTCGGGGTCATTCTCACGATCACGCTCGTGCTGGTAACGGCGATGGCCATCGTGCGCGAACGCGAGCGCGGTACGCTCGAACAGCTCATCGTCACGCCGATCACCAAGTCCGAGCTGATGCTGGGCAAGATTGCCCCGTACGTCGGAGTCGGACTCGTCCAGATGACGGTGGTGCTCCTGCTGGGCCGTTTCGTGTTCGATGTCCCGCTCGTGGGCAATGTGCTGCTGCTCTATGGGATCGCGTTCGTGTTCATCGTGGCGAGCCTGGCGTTCGGGCTGTTCGTCTCGACGTTGGTTCGGACCCAGCAGCAGGCGATGCAGGCCAGTTTCTTCTTCGTGCTTCCGAACATTCTGCTCTCGGGCTTCATGTTTCCGCGTCAGGCGATGCCGGCGGTCTTCCAGTGGATCGGGGCGATGCTCCCGCTGACGCACTTTCTGAAGGTCCTGCGTGGCATCCTGCTCAAGGGCGTGGGAACAGCCGAGTTGTGGCGGGAAATGGGGATCTTATCGCTGTTCGCGACGGTGCTGATTGCGCTCTCCGTCCGCCGCTTCCAGAAGAAACTCGATTAGCCTGGGCGCCTAGCCCTCTCCGACGACGGCGATCCGGTCCGGCGCGGCCGTTTTGGCCCGCTGCAACGCTCCTTCGGCGAGGGTGAAGAGATCGTCGGGCCTGAGGGCCTCCGGGTGCGGATAGGCCACCACGCCCGCGGAGATCGACGGCGCATTACCGGGACCCAGATCGGCAAACGTGTGACGCCGGAATACCTGGCGTAGCCGCTCGATGAAATGCCGGCCGCCGGCGCCATCGGTTTCCGGCAGCACGCACGCGTATTCGTCACCCCCGTACCGGGCCACGAAGTCCGGCGCGCGCAGCTCGCGTTGCAGCATCGCGCCGATCTCGCCGAGGAGCCGGTCGCCCGCCGCAAAACTCAGCCGTTCGTTGATATCACGCAGGCGGTCGATGTCGATCAGTACCAGCGAGAAATGGAGGGAATAGCGGCGCGCGCGCTCGAACTCGTCCCGGAGCCGACGGTCCAGCGAATCGAGCGACGCACAACCCGTCAGCTCGTCCGTGGTCCCCGCACTGACCTGGCGACGGTAGATCGCCGAGCGCCGCTCCTCGTTCTCCAGCACCCTCGCGGCGGCCTGCGCGATCGTGTTGGCGAAGGCGACATCGGCCGACCTGAGCTGAGGGTCGCCCTTCTCGGTGCGGAGGAAAAACACACCGGCGGCTCGCCCCTGCACGAATACCGGCAACGCCACAGCCGACTGCACGTTCACTTCCAGACGCGCCTGACTCCAATGCTCGCGGATCGAGGCGAACAGAGGATGCTCGTGCACATCGTGGATGACCACGGGACGCTCCGTGCGAATCGCTTCCTGGATCTCCGGATACCGCTCGAGATCCACGCGCAGATCCCGGATCGCGGGGTTTTCATAAACCGCGACCACACGGCCTTTGTTGTCTCCCGGCGTGGTGAGCACGAAGGAGCAATGTGACAGGCCGAACGCCTGCCCCACGCGGCGGACCAGCGTCTGAAAGATCTCGTCAGGCCGCAACGCCGACGACACTTCCTGGAAGATGTCGAACAGCAGATCGCGGGCCCGCAGCGCCTCCGCCGCTTCCCGCACCTCGGCGCGCGCCCGTATGTGCACGTCGAGACGCGCGCGCAACTCCGGCAAGTGAATCGGCGCAACCAGCACATCGCTGGCGCCCGCGAGGATCGCGTCCGTCGCCGCCGAATCGCGGCCGGCACCGAGCAGCACGACCACCGGCACCCCCGGCGACTGCGTGATGAGTGCCCGCACCTCGTCGGCGACGTTGGGGACGCTGGCATCGGGAGTGTACAACAGGAGATCGGCAGGAGCGCCGGCCGGCGGCTGGTCGACCTCAAACCCGCCTCGCACCAACACGCTTTCGAGCCCCTCCGGCCGGCTCGCCGGATTTCCAAGCAGAAGGACGCGATGTCTAACCGATTCCGGCATACCATCGTCTCCTGCGCCCGGGCGGGGCCAAGGTATAGTTCAGAGCATGAACGGGCAAGCACATCCCGCACCTGAGACCCGCGCCGTCCGCTCCCGGATGGTAGTGCGCCAACTGGCGGGCCGGGGCGTGCGCAATCAGCGCGTGCTCGCCGCCATGCGCTGGGCGCCCCGGGAATGGTTTCTGCCGCCGCACCTGGCCGGCGACGCCTACAGCGACGCGCCGCTGCCGATCGGGAACGGGCAGACGATCTCGCAGCCCTACGTCGTGGCCCTGATGACGGAACGGCTGCAGCCGCAGCGGCGCTCCAAGCTTCTCGAGATCGGGACGGGCTCTGGATACCAAACGGCTGTCCTCGCCTACATCGCGAATCGCGGGAAGATCTTCACGATCGAGCGTCTCCCTGACCTGCTCGTCGAGGCCGAGGAGCGGTTTCGCCGGCTCGGTCTGTCCAACATCGAGACGCGGCTTGGAGACGGCGCGACCGGCTGGGCGGACCAGGCGCCGTTCGACGGGATCATCGTGGCTGCGGCGGCCCCGCGCATTCCCGAGCCCCTCGTGGATCAGCTGGCGCCCGGCGGCCGGCTCGTGATTCCCGTCGGTGACCTCGCGTCCCAAGAGCTCGTCATTCTGGAACGGCCGTTGAACGGCGGCGCAGTCGTGCAGCAGCAGGCCGGCGGCGTCCGGTTCGTCCCACTGATCTCGCGGCTCGCGTTCACGGAGGAGATCTGAAGTGCTGGGCGCGCATGTCTCGAGTCAGGGCGGCGTTGCCATGGCGCCGGGTCGGGGAGGCGCGCTTCGCGCGACGGCGATCCAGCTCTTCACCAAGACGCCGAATCAGTGGCGGGAACGGGACCTCGACGCCGAACAGATAGCGAGGTTTCGAACCGAGGTTGCCCGGCACAGGCTCGAGGCCGCGCTGTCGCATGACAGTTACCTGATCAACCTTGCTTCACCGGATCCCGTGTTGCGCGCGCGCAGCATGGACAGCTTTCGCCGAGAGCTGGAACGTTCACGGGCACTCGGACTTCGGGCGGTCGTCTCGCATCCCGGCAATTACATAGAGACCCGAGATCAGGGACTCGAGCGAAACGCGCGCGCGTACGCAGCATGTCTCGAAGCAGTGCCGGGCGACCTCGAGGTATGGATCGAAGGCACGGCCGGCTCAGGGACGGCACTGGGGGCGCGGTTCGAAGAGCTGCGTGACCTGCGCAATGCGATCCCTGACCCGATACGGACACGCGTAGCATTCTGTCTCGACACGGCGCATCTGCACGCGGTCGGCTACGACCTGGCGCAGGTCGAGCGGGTATGGGAGGAATTCGACCGGGTGATCGGATTCGACCTGCTTAAATGCTTGAATCTCAACGACTCCCGGGCGGCGGCCGGTTCGCGGGTCGACCGGCACGAGTGGATCGGAGAGGGGCGGATCGGGCCCGAGCCGTTCCGCCGCATCATGCGGGACCCCGATTTCGCGAGAGTTGTTAAGATTATCGAAACGCCAAAGCGGGATGACCCGCTGCGGCACGACCGGCGCATGCTGCGGCGCTTGCGCGCCTATGCTAGACGTCTGGACGTCACGACGTCGAGTAGTCGCGGCAACACCCGAGCGGTCGCCGGCGTATGAAGGGAGACCATGCTCAAGCGCATTCCACTCATCTTCTTGCTGGTCATACAGGCCCTCGGCGGTGGCGCGATCACACTCGCGCACGCACGCGACGTGGTCGCGGCGCCGCCCGGTATCGAAGCGAGCCACAACGATCGGTGTGCGATTCTCCACGACGAGATGCGCTGCGCGCTGTGCCACTACGCGAGCGCGCGCGTCGTCACGCCGCAGACCTTCACGATTCCGACTCCTGCGGCAACCATCCGGCCTGCACCGACCGAGCCGGCAGTCCAGGTCGCAGCCTGCTCCAGCCCTAACGCTCCCGCGCGAGCACCTCCCTCCCGTCCCACT
>DASTDR010000273.1:0-10460 GCA_035710265.1 Gemmatimonadales bacterium
GGTCGCATTGGCAAAACCCTCATACGTCGGGAAGCGCAGCGCTGCGGTATACAGGGTGGGGCCCAGCCGCGCCCGCCCGAACACAGGGTATTCCTTCCCACCGATCTGCTCTGTCAGCACGATATCATTGCTCGGCGTCTCGGCGAAGTTCCCCGCGTACACGCCGAGCCGGCGCTGCGCCGACGTCTGAAGCATGAAGTTCAGCCCGAGGTTGCCCGCGATCAGGTCGGGGCGGCCGTCGCTGTTGAAGTCTCCCGCCGCAAGGCTCCACCACCAACCGCGCGAAGCGGGCAGCCCGGCGGTCTTGGGGACGAGCTTTGCTCCTTCATTGTGATAGAACTCGATCCCCAACCACTCACCGGCGGTGACGAGATCGAGCTTGCCGTCGCCGTCGTAGTCGACCCAGACCGCGGTCGTGATCATGCCGTGTGGCTGCGCCAGCCCGGGCGCGACCTCGGCCGTGACATCGGTGAACCGCCCGCCGTCATTGCGCAGCAGATAGCTGCGGGCGGGGAACGGATAGTTCCGCGGCGTGAGCCGTCCGCCGACGAACAGATCGGGCCGGCCGTCGCCGGTGAAGTCACCCACGGCGATGCTCGCCGTGCAGGTCGGCATGCTCGGCAGCGCCGCGGAGTCCCGCACGAACCGGCCATCGCCCCGATTGAGGTAGAGCCGATCCTGCTGGAAGCGCGACACCGGCGTGTGATGATATGCGCAGCTCGCCACGTACAGATCGGGCCGGCCATCGCCATTGGCATCGACGAACGCCGCGCCCCAGTCGTCGAATCCCTTGTCCGCCGCCCACGGTCCCGCGCTGGATTCCACGAAGCGACCACTCGCGCGCTGGAGGAACAGCTTCCCGGCGACGCCATTGCCGCCCCCGATGAACACGTCCTCGAGCCGGTCACCATTCACATCCGCAACGGCGAGCGCGGGGCCTTGCTTGGAGACCTCGTACGGCAGAAGCGTCTGGATGTCGTAATCAGCGTTCGGCCTGGAAGACTGGGCGTAGGTGATCAGGCGTGAGCGTTGGAAGAGCGGGGCTCGGGGCTCGGGATCAGGGGCTCGCGGCGTCGCGGACGCATCCAGCGCCTTGAGCGTGATCGTGTGATCGACAGCCAGGTTCGTCAGGACCTGCGATCGGCCGTCGGGCCAGATCACTTCCAGCGTATCGACGCGCGTGGCACGGCCCACGCCCACGTGCACCCGATCGTCCATCGTCGACATATAACCGCGATAGGGAGACTGATAGAAGGACTGCCGTTCGCCGCCGGCGCTGACGACCAACGTCGCGCCGATGCCTCGGCGATTGGGTGATTCTCCCTCCAGCGTGATTCGCAGGTAATGCGCGGAGTCGGCCTTCACGCCCTGATAGACCGACGCCGGCGCGTCGATGTTGTTCACGACGAGATCCAGGCGCCCATCGTTGTTCAAATCCGCGTACGCCGCGCCATACGAGAAGCCCGGGTGGTCCAACCCCCAGGCCGCCGTCTTGTCGCTGAACGTCAGGTCCCCGTTGTTGCGGAACACGTAGTTCGGGACCTTGTAGCTGCGCAGCAGCTGAAGCTGCTCGAGTGCGAGGTCGTGGCGGTTCGCGCGCCGCGCTTCGAGCACCCCCATCTGGTAATCGAGATCGTTGGGCGCCTTGGGGTAGCCGTTCGTAATGAACACGTCCTTGCGGCCGTCGTTGTCCAGATCGGCGAACAGCGCGCTCCAGCTCCAGTCGGTCGCAGCCACGCCCGCATACCAGGCGATATTGCTGAACACCGGGTCCCCGCTCGCGCTCACGCCGTTGCTCAGCTGCAGCGCGTTCAGGTCGTGGTCGTCGCGGAATCCACGGCGGCGCAGCTCGATCCGGCTGAAGTAGGTGAGATACCCGCTCATGCGCTTGCGCTGCTCGAGCGCGGCCGGGAGCATGTCCACCTGCAGGATGTCGGGCCAGCCGTCGTTGTTGAAGTCGGCGACGTCCACGCCCATTCCGGCAATGCTGGCGTGCTTGATGGTGGTGGCCCGCTTGTCGGTGAACGTGCCGTCGTGGTTGTTCACGTACACCACGTCGTTGGGCGCCACGTCGTTCGACACGTACAGGTCGGGCCAGCCGTCGCGGTTCAGGTCCGCGACGGCCACGCCGAGACCATAGGCGACCAGGCGCGAGATCCCGGCCTCGCGCGACACGTCCGTGAACGTGCCGTCCCCGTTGTTGCGGTACAGCTCGTTCCACCCTTCCGGGCTTTCGCCGCGCACGCCCATCGGATGCGTATCCGCGGCCCCGCGGGCAAAGTCCTTGGGCGAATTGTTGAGCAGGAATGCGTCCAAGTCGCCGTCGCGGTCGTAATCGAAGAACGCGGCGCTCGTGGCGTAGCCCGTGTCGGCGAGCCCGTAGCGCGCCGCCGATTCGGTGAAGGTCCGGTTGCCGTTATTAATGAAGAGCAGGTTGGCCCGGTCGGCGCCCTTGGAGCCGTTGAGCCCGGTGACGCACACGTAGATGTCGAGGAACCCGTCGGCGTTGATGTCCACCATGCTCGCGCCGGCCGCCCAGACACTGGTCTGCACACCCGCGGACTCGGTGATGTCTTCGAACCGCATGTCCCCTTTGTTCAGGTACAGCCGGCTCGACACCATGTTGCCCGAGAAGAACAGGTCCGGCAGACCGTCGTTGTCGATGTCGCCGGAAGCGACGCCGGCGCCGTTGTAGATGTAGACGTGATTCTGGACGTTGATGGAGTCGTCCGTGCGGATCGTGTTGGCGAAGCCGACACCGGTATGCCGCGCTGACAGGAGCGTGAACAGCGGCGCCTCGTGTCGTTCGCGCTTGCCGCACCCGAGCATGCTCCCGGCGAGCGCCGCGATAATGAAGACTCGATTCATGGGTCAGACAAGCTAACGCGGGCGGCCCTGGTCGGATATTGTTTACGGATGCGTCGTCTCATCGTCACCGCGGCATTCCTCGCCGCTATCATCGCGGTTGTCGTTCTGAACGGGCGGGCTGCGGGCAGCTCCGTCGGGTCCGCAGCGACGTCGATCCGGCTTACCGAGGTCGCCGGCGCGAGCGGGATCGAGTTCGTGCATCAGTCGCCCACGCTCGATCCCAAGGTCCAGCATATCGCGCCGCACATCGCGGGTCTGGGCGCGTGCGTGTCGGTGGCCGACTTCAACAACGACAACAATCCCGACCTCTATTTCACGTCGTCGCGCTTCGGCACGCACAACGCGCTCTACCTGAACACAGGCACCGGCACGTTTCACGATCACTCGGAGCATGCGGGCCTGGCGGCCCTCAACCGCCCCGGCGAAGGCGTGTCGATGGGTGCGGTCTGGGGCGACTTCGACAACGACGGCTTCGAGGATCTGTTCGTGTCGAAGTGGGGCTACCAGCAGCTGTTCCGGAACAGCGGCACGAGCGGCACTTTCACCGACGTCACGGAGCAGGCGGGCCTGCGCCGCTGGATGAATTCGAACGGGGCGGTGTGGCTCGACTTCGACCGCGACGGCTTGCTCGACCTGTACGTCACCGGCTATTTCCGCTCCGACATCGATTTCTGGAACCTCCGCACCACGCGGATCATGCAGCACAGCTGGGAGTTCGCGACCAACGGCGGCAAGAACCTGCTGTTCAAGAACATCGGCAACGGCCGGTTCCAGGACGTCACCGATTCCCTGGGTGTCGGCAGTACGCGCTGGACCCTCGCGGCCGCTGCGGCTGATTTCAACGACGACGGCTGGCCCGATCTGTATCTCGCCAACGACTATGGGCCGGAAGAGCTGTACCTCAACAGGGAAGGGAAGCGGTTCGAGCTCGCGCGCGCCGGCCTCCAGGACGATTCGAAGAGCGGCATGGCGGTGGCGATCGGCGACGTCTATAACCGTGGCCGGCACGATGTGTTCGTCACCAACATCTCGGAAAAGGGATTTCTGTTCCAGGGCAACAATTTGCGCATCAACTTCCTCAAGGAGCTGGACCGCTTCGACGAAGTGGCCACGGGGCCCGTGGCCGACGCCGGCTGGGCCTGGGGCGCGCAATTCGGCGATTTGAACAACGACGGCCTGCTCGATCTCGTGATCGCCAACGGCTTCATTTCCGGCGATTCCACGCGCAGCTACTGGTACGCGATGTCCAAGATCGCGGGCGCCCAGGGCAATATCTTCGAGGACGCGCGTAACTGGCCGGCGATCGGCAGCGCGTCGCTCTCGGGCTATGAGCGCTCCCGCGTGCTGCTGAACCGCGGCGCGGATGGATTCGAGGATGTGGCGCTGCAGGCGGGGGTCACTGATGTGCTGGATGGGCGCGCCGTGGCAATGGCCGATCTGTCGAATCGTGGCGCGCTTGACGTGATTATTGCGAATGAGAAGGCGCGTCCGGTGCTGTATCGCAATGCCGATTCGGCGCGTGGCCACTGGCTCGAGCTCAAGCTGATCGGCACCCGGAGCAATCGCAGCGCGATCGGGGCGGAAGTCACGGTCGAATTCGGCAACGTGCGCCAGCGTCGCGTTGTCGATGGTGGCAGTGGCTTTTGCAGCCAGAACGACCGGCGCCTGCACTTTGGGCTGGGCCGCGAGCGTCCCGGCCGGGTGCTGATCCGCTGGCCTTCCGGCCAGGAGCAGGTCGTCGAGGGGTTGAAGACCGATCAGTTGCACGTCATTACGGAGCCGACGTGACCGCGACACCGGCGCGGGCACCTGCGCGCACGTTTGTCGCCTCCGCCATCGATCCGCGCTACCTCATCGTCTTCCTCATCACGCTGGTGCTGGTGCTGGGCGAGGCGCGCTACGGCATCCTCGGCGGCTACGACCGGCTCGCGACCACACTGGGCGTCTGCGTGCTCACCGAGATCGTGCTGTCCAAGTGGCTGCGCGGCCGCATCGCCAACCTCGCGAGCGCGTACGTGAGCGGCATCAGTCTCGCGCTGCTGACCAAGCCGCAGGCCAACATTCTGTGGCCGTTTGCGCTCGGGGCGTTTCTCGCGATCTCGTCCAAGTACGTCCTGGCGTATCGCGGCCGCCACCTGTGGAATCCGAGCAACTTTGCGATCGCCCTCATGGTGCTGGTCGCCGCCGACAGCGTCGCGATTCTGAGCCACCAGTGGGGCAACGACCTGCGCATCAACCTGGTGATCTGGGTGTTCGGCCTGATCATCGCCGCGCGCGCGAAGGTTCTGCATGTCACGCTGGCCTATGTCGCCTGCTTCCTGGTGCTGGCCCTGC
Source organism: Gemmatimonadales bacterium (assembly GCA_035710265.1). Lineage (GTDB taxonomy): Bacteria > Gemmatimonadota > Gemmatimonadetes > Gemmatimonadales > GWC2-71-9 > 20CM-2-65-7. The sequence goes on from DASTDR010000273.1 coordinate 5,203, forward strand.
TCCGCAACGCGATCGTGGGCGGGCCGCTGCTCGCCGAGCTCGCCCCGATCACCGGCCCGATGTACCAGCTGTTCGTGTTCTTCATGGTAACCGATCCGCGCACCACCGTGGGCACGCGCCGCGGCCGGATCATCGTGGTGGCGGTTGTCGCGCTGCTCGAGGCGCTGATTCGCCTCGCGGGCGACTTCCAGCTTCCGTTGCTGCGGCCGTTCTACGTGTCGCCGCCGATTCTGGCGCTCTCGATCGTCGGGCCGATCGCGATGTGGTGGGATCTGCGCCGGGCGGCCGGGCGGCCGGGCGGCCGGACGGCCGGACGGCCTGAAGGCCAGACGGCCGGTCTAACCTGATCGAGCTGCGGCTCGGCTTAGCGATGAGTACAATCCCCAAGTCAGGCGGCCGACACGATCCCGTTCCGTCTCAAGCTCCGCCAGATCAACGTCGGAGATCAGTTCAAGATCGCGCACGAGTCGAAGCGTATACGTCAATTCAGCGACCGATCCCACGGCGATATCCAAGTAACGGCGAAACTCCCGCGGGCCCTTCTTTGCCGAGCCTTCCACGATATTCGCAGCTACGGAAAATGCTGCTCGACGCAGCTGCGAGGTGAGACCATAGCGCTCTTCATGGGGGAACGAGCGAGTCTTCCGGTAGACCAGTAGAACCAGTCGATGGGCTGCCTGCCACGCTTCCAGCCGTTCGTAGGAGTTCATGTTGAGCACGGTACGCACGGTGGCTCAATGCGAGTTCAACACCGGCCGTCAGGCCGTCCGGCCGTCCGGCCGTCCTCCTGTCAGTATCACCACCCTATCAGCATTTGCGCGCGCGAATTCGGCGTCATGGGTTGCGACCAGGAGCCCGCGCCCTTGCGCGCTCAGCTGGCGGAGTGTGGCGCCCAATGTGTTGCGCCGCGCGGGGTCGAGCGCGGCGGTCGGCTCGTCCATCAGCAACAGCTGAGGATCGGGCGCGAGCGCGCGCGCAATCGCCACCCGCTGAGCTTCGCCACCCGAGAGCTGTTTCGGAAAGGCACTCGCGCGGAACGACACGTCGAGCTCGTGGAGGAGCCGGGATGCGATCGCGTGCGCCTCCTTGGGCGGTTTTCGTAACACGTGGCGCAATGCCAGCGTGACATTGTCGAACGCGCTGAGATGCTCGAACAAGGCGTGCGTCTGAAACACGAAGCCGACGCCGCGCCGGAGCGGCACCAGCTCGGATTCCCGGGGGACCGGGCCCGGCCGAAGGTTGAACCCTTCGATGGCGATCCGGCCGTCGTCGAATGGCTGTAGCGCCGCCACGGCTCGCAGCGCCGTGCTCTTCCCGACGCCGGAGGGCCCCATGAGCGCGACGACCTCCCCCCGGGCGACCTCGAGCGAGAGTCCGCGCAGGACTTCCCGTCCGTCAAACCGGACGCGCAGCCCATCGATCGTCAACAACGCGGTCAAGCGGCGTGGACTCCCCAACGTCGCTCGAGCCTGCGCGCCAGCTGCGACAGCGGCAGCGACATCGCGAGGTACACGATCGCGCACAGGATCCCTGGAACGACCCAGCTCCCGACGTTGGTCGCGAAAATGGCCGTCTGCTTGGTGAGCTCCACAACCGTGATCACGGAGACCAGCGCCGAGTCTTTGAGCAGGGCGACGAAGTCGTTGGTCATCGGCGCGAGCGCGTACCGCACCGCCTGCGGTCCGCGAATCAGCCGCAGGATCTGCCCTTCCGTGAAGCCGAGGGTGCGCGCCGCTTCGAGCTGCGCTCGCGCCACCGCCTGCAGCGCGCCGCGGTAGATCTCGGCCTCGTAGGCCCCGTAATTGAAACCGAGCGCGAGCACGGCGGCGAGAAACGCCGGGAGCCGGACGACGCCTGACAGGCCGTAGTAGATCACGAACAACTGCAACAGCAGCGGCGTGCCGCGCACCACTTCGATGTAGATCGTCGCCAGGACTCGCAGCACCGTGGAACCGTAGACGCGTGCCGAGGCGAGCGCCAACCCGACGATGACCGCCAGCCCCATCGACAACACCGAGACCGACAAGGTCACGCCCGCCGCGCGGGCCAGCGACGGAAGGTAGGCCATGACGCCCTGCGCGCCCCCCACTGTCGCGCGTGCGGCTTGGGTCGCGCCACCGCGCAGCGTGCGCTCGAATAGCACGCCCTGGCTCGAATCCCACACGTCCCAGCGCCGGAAGATCTGCTCGAGCGTCCCATCGCGCATTGCTTCGCGCAGCACGGCGTCGACGGAATCGCGCAGGACCGAATCGGCGCGCGGCAGGACGCCCACGTAGTGCCCGGTGGCGACGGCCTGTGGGAGGATCACCATGCCGTCGCCGCCACCGAGCCGGCGGAGCGCGCGCTGCGCGATGATGTGATCCAGCAGCACCGCGTCGACGCGACCGCTCACCAGGTCGGTGTAGGGATGGACGTCGTCGTCGTACGACACGGGGGTCAATCCGAGCGAATCCTGCACTGCGAGCAGGAGATCGTAGGCGATCGTCGCGCCTAATGTCGCGACACGCTTTCCACGCAGGTCGGCGAGCTCGCGAATGTGGTGCTGATCCGTTGGCCGGATCGCGAGGACTTCCCGGAATTCGAAATAGGGCAGGGTCACGGCGTGGCGGGCCCGCCGGATCGGCGTGTCCTCGACGCCGGAGAGTCCGATGCTGAAATCGCGACGCTCGACAGACTGGTCGATACTGGACCATTGCACCTGAACGAAACGCGCCGAGCGGCGCCCCAGCCCGCGCGCGATCCGCTCGGCGACCTCGACGTCGAACCCGCGTACGCGTGCCGGGTTGGCCGGGTCCGCCTCAACGAAGGGCGCGCCCCCTTCGGCGTCGCCGCCCCACACGAGCACCGAGTCGTGGCTGCCCGAGCCTTGCACGGTGAGGCTCAATAAGAGGAAGCAGGTCCCAAGCACGGCGTATAAGGTACGCCGCAGTTTGAAACCTCGTGGCGGCTCGGCGCGTCTGGTCCCAACACGCCATGCGATTCAAACCGTCAATCTGGTACCCGATCTCAGCCATTCTGTCCGCACTCAATGTGGCCTCCATCGCGTTTGCCGTTGGCGAGCCCTGGCATGCCATGGCGCACGGCGGTCTCGCCGTTGGATTCGCTCTCTGGGCGCAGCGTCTGAAGCAACGGCGTGACCAGGGTGAGGCACAGCCGGCGATCGCAGCGGCGGACGCGGAACGAGTCGACGTGCTCGAGAGCGATCTCGAACGAATGCGGCAGGAGTTGAGTGAGGCCCAGGAGCGTCTCGACTTCACGGAGCGCATGCTGGCGCAGCGCCCCCCCCCGTCGCGGGAGCCGCAACGCTGATGGCGGGTAAATCATCCATGGGAAAACGTCGCGCACCTCGCAGACGGAAGACCGATGCGCTCGATCCCGAGCCGCTCGTTCCAGAGCCGCTCGAGCCAGAGCCGGTAGCTCCCGAGCCAAGCTCGGAAGTCGTCGTTCATCGCGCACCGCCTCCGGTTCCGCCCATCGTTGCCGAGGTCATCGACACACTTCGGGCTGTTGCCGGGCGCATGATCGACATTGCCGATGCCGCGGCCGACGCCGTAACCAGGCGTCTCGAGGGCCGAGCGTAGCCTCAGCGCGCCGCCCGCGCGTACATTTGAAGGGATGCCTGACGACTACAAGGGAAAGGTGCGCGCGCTGCTCGAGCAGTACGCGGAGCGGAGCGCCAAGACCACCACCAAAGAGCCCGAAGATCAAGGCGACCGCCGCATGTGCGGCGAGCGACTGCATTCGGTCGTCCGTCCGGTGCTCGACGCGCTCATGCTCGAGCTAAAGAACGCCGGGCACGACGCGTCCGTCCGTGAGCACATCGAGCGCGATGATGCCTATCCCAGCGTCGCGCTCTCCTTCACGCCCAAAGGCGCTCTCGCCTCGGCGCTCATTTTCCGCTACGACCCGCGCCACGGCATCATCGTCCAGCGCGAGGTGAAGCACGCGCCGTGGAAAGGCCGGCCACCCACCACGGGAGGCACAGGCGACCGGCTCGGCACGATCGGGATCACCGCCGTTTCGACCGCGTGGGTCGAGACCAAGAGTCTCAGTTTTATCGAAGCAGTCCTGAAAGCCAATTGATCGTTCGGGTCCGTTCGGCGAGGAACGAGGATGCGCCGGCCTGGCTGCGCATGCGCAACGCGCTGTGGCCCGATTACGCCTCCACGTGGCACAGCGACGAAATCCAGCAATTCTTTGCCGGAAAGCTCAAGAGCCCACTCGCCGTTCTGATCGCCGAAGATGACGACGGCAAGGCGCTCGGCTTCGCCGAGCTCTCCATTCGCAACTACGCGGAAGAGTGTGTCACCGATCGCGTCGCGTACCTCGAAGGCTGGTACGTCGTTCCGGGGGCGCGCCGCAAAGGGGTGGGGCGCGCGCTGATCGCGGCGGCCGAGCAGTGGGCGAGGCAGCAAGGATGCACCGAGTTCGGCTCCGATGCGGTGATCGATAACGAGATCAGCGCCGCGGCGCATCGCGCGTTGGGGTTTACAGAGACGGCACAAATCCGCTGCTTCCGCAAGCAGCTCGGCACCGGTAAGAGTTTGTTATGATCGCGCTGCTGCTGGTCGCCTCTCTGCAGGCGCCGACCGTGAACATCTGGCCGGGCGTGGCGCCCGGTTCGGAACGCTGGACGCATCAGGAGCGCCGCGTCGAGAACACGCCGCTCGGCACGGTCATCTTCAACGTCGTCACCCCGACGCTGACGGCGTACCTGCCCGAGCGCGCTCAGGCGACCGGGACCGGCGTGATTATCGCGCCCGGCGGCGCATTCGTCGCGCTCGCCGTCGATCTTGAGGGCCATTCCCTGGCGCGCTGGCTTCAAGAGCGCGGGATCGCCGCGTTCGTGCTCAAGTACCGGATCGTCGAAAAAACCCAGGACGGCATTCCACAGATGGACATGGACACCGCGGGCCGCTATGGCATTGCCGATGGCATTCAGGCCGTGAAACTGGTCCGCCAACGGGCGGCCGAGTGGGGCGTGGTCCCGACAAGAGTCGGCATGATCGGATTCTCCGCCGGCGCGATGGTAACGAGTGGGGCATTGCTCCAGGCCGACTCGGCGGCGCGCCCCGACTTTGCGGCGCTGATCTATGGCGCCCCGTTCGGCAAGCTGCCGCCGGTTCCGTCGAATCTGCCGCCGACCTTCATGGCGTGGGCTCAGGATGACCCGGTTGCCCGCGACCCGATTGCCCGATTCTATGCGGCGCTTACCGCCGCGGGAAACAAGCCGGAAACGCACATCTTTGCGGCCGGCG
>DASTDR010000274.1:0-2296 GCA_035710265.1 Gemmatimonadales bacterium
AGCCGCCTGCCGCTTAGCTCCGACGTGAGCAGCGAAAGCCCGGTGATGTTGCCGCCTGGCCGCGCCATGCTCTTCACCAGCCCCACCGCGATCGGCTCGCCGACCGCGACGAACACAATTGGGGTCGTCTTCGTCGCCGCCGTCACCAGCACGTCCACCTTGAGCGCTAGCAGCTCCTGCACGAGCCCCGGCAGCCGCTTGTAGTCGCCGTCGGCAAAGCGCGGCTCGACGATGATGTTCTTTCCCTCGACGTAGCCCAGCTCGCGCAGCCCGGCGCGGCAAGCCTGCCACAGGTGCTCCCCTTCGGCGCGGGGGAAGGAGAAAAGGTACCCGACACGCGGCGTGTGCATGGATTGTCCTCGCGTCGCGAACGGGGCAGCGAGCGCTGCGATCGCGAGCACGCATTCGCGGCGGTTCATTCGATCACCCGATCGGCGGGACGCCTCACACGATCACGCGATCGGCACGCAAGAGCAGCGACGGCGGCACGGTGATGCCGAGCGCCTTCGCCGTCTTCAGGTTCACCACCAGCTCCACCGTGCTCGGCAGCTCGATCGGAATCTCCGCCGGATTGCCCCCGCGCAGGACCCGGTCAACGAAATAGGCAAGCCGCCGGTAGGACACGCGCAGGTTCGGCCCATAAGTGAGCAGGCACCCACCCTCGGCGATCACCGCCCACCCGGAGATCGCCGGGATGCGCCGATCGGCGGTGAAGCGCCCGATGGCCGCGCGCTGCTGGCCCATCCGCGCATCCGGATGCACGACCAGCGCTTCCGCCCGGGCCGCGGCCGCCGCGCTCAGAGCGCTTTCGAGCTGCACCGGGTTGCTCGCCGGGTAATGAGAGACCTCCAGCTTCAGACCGAGCGCCGCGTCGCGCGTCGCGGAGAACTCCTTCTCATCGCCGAAATGATCGGGATTGGAGACGACGGCCAGGCGCCGCGCTTTCGGGGCGATCTCGTGCAGGAATTCCACCCGCTTGCCCGCAAGCGGATACGAAAGGAAGGTGATGCCGGTGAAGCGCCCGCCCGGTCGCGCCAGGCTCTGCGCGACTCCGGCGTCGATCGGGTCGCCGCTGTTGCCGAACACGACCGGCGTGGTCCCGGGTAGCTTGCGGGCGACGCGCAGCGCCGGGCCCTGGGTCACGTAGACAGCCGGCCTTGCCTTCGCCGCCTCGAGGGCGAGCTGCTCAAGCCGCTCCATCGAGTTGTCTCCCCAGCGCTCGTCCAGGTCGAAGTTCTTGCCGGGGATATAGCCGAGTAGGGCCATCCCCTCGAGAAACGCCTCGAGGAACGCGGTGTCGGCCGTCTTGCTGATTACGCTGAGCCATACGATGCGGGGCCGCGTCGCCTGCTGCCCGAATGCGGGCCATGCGGCCCCGGCAAGCACGCCGCCGAGCCCGGCGAGCAGCCGGCGCCGATTCGAGTTCGTGGGACCCCTCCTCCCCCAAAAAAATGCCCCGCTCAACGGGGCAGTATGGCCCTCCCCGGGAATTTATTCATCTTGTCCACTCCAGGGGGAATTTGTGCTTATTCGGAGGTGTTGTCGGCAGCTGCGGCCTGGGCGTTTGCGGTGAGGTAGATCTCGTACGACGGTGTCGGGACGCCCAAGTCCGCCATCGAGACGGCCGCGGCGACGAGGATCACGAAAGTCGGGATCATCAGAACCAGGAACTGGAGGTGCTCGGTCTTGGTCATGGTGCGCTCCTCGTAGAAGATGTCGGCAGAGTAGGCTTCCGGCCCGGGGCCGGCCAGCGAAGCACGGCGCCGCTTTCCAGTGATCTATTTACGTCCGTTGCAGAACTGGGCCTTGTCCCGGCGGTTGTGCGATCGCACAATTGTCGTCAGTAGGTCGGCCCGAGGAGACGCATGAGAGACCGGACGGTCGAAGTGCTACCCCAGCCGCTGCTCGAAAAGATCGCAGCGGTGGCCACTGTGCGCACCTTTTCCAAGCGCGCCATCATCGTCACCGAGGGCGACGAAACCGATTCCCTGTACGTGGTGCTATCCGGCAAAGCGCGCGTCTTCGTCGCCGACGACAAGGGCCGGGAGGTGCAGCTGAACCAGCTCGGTGCCGGCGAGTATTTCGGCGAGGTGACGCTGGACGGCGGCCCGCGCTCGGCTTCGGTGATGGCGATCGAGGACACGCGCTGCGCGATCGTGAAGCGCGGGGAGTTCACGCCATTTCTCGAGGCGCATCCGGAGCTGGCGCTGCACATCGTGCGGAAGCTCGCGCACCGCGTGCGCGAGCTGACCGAGAACGTGCGCAGCCTCGCCCTCATGGATGTTTACGGGCGGGT
>DASTDR010000275.1:0-2049 GCA_035710265.1 Gemmatimonadales bacterium
GGAAACAGCGCCCGCATCGACAGTCTTTCGGCGTCGCCGGCATGTATGCCCGCGAGCAACGGCTCGGCCAGATAGTCGGCGGCTTCGACACCGAAGCGGCGCCGCACGAAAGCAGCAATCGACTCGTCGCCACCGCTCTGACGGCGCGGTACAGCCACCTCGAGAGCCATCCGCAGCTTTCCACCCCAGGTGATCAGCGAGGATTTCGCCAGAGCGCTGACGCGAATCGGGAAGCCCAGAAACGACCCCTCGGGGATTGGGTGGAGACGTCCCTCGCGCAGGACATACGCGGCGCGTGGTTCGATTGTCGGCACAAGACGGTCAGCGAGGCCAAGCTCTTCGCAGAGCGCGACCGCTGACCGCTTCTGGACGAGCAAAGAGTCTGGGCCACCGTCGATCACCCAACCGTCGAAACGCTCTGTGATGATCGCGCCACCGAGACGGTCGGTTGCTTCGAGCAGACGGATGTGAAGGCCGAGGCGCTGCAACTCGTAGGCCGCGGCAAGTCCGGCGATACCGCCGCCAATGACGACAACGTCAAGAACGCTATCGTTCACCCTTCCCAGTCCATGCGTACGTAGTCCATGCGTACGTAGTGTCCGGCTTTAGCCGGACCAATGAACAGTGAACCGAACCTGAACACGAACTGAGCACTCAGGAGTGAGAAGCGTGAACGATCCGGTTCTTGCTTCATTGCGCTCGCCGCGAGGCGCTATGCACGTACTGCGCAAGCATCTGGACGTGCTCGACGGGCGTCGACGGCAGAATGCCGTGCCCGAGATTGAAGATGTGGCCAGCGCGGCGGGCCACGCGCGACAGCACTTCATCAGTCTGAGTGAACATGCGCTGCATCGGACCCAGCAGGAGAGTCGGATCGAGATTGCCTTGAACGGCTCGATCGAAGCCTACTCGCTGCCACGCGACGTCGATGGGAATCCGCCAGTCCACTCCAATGACATCGCCACCGGCCTCCGCCAGCTCGGCGAGAATCGCAGACGTACCAGTGCCGAAGTGGATCGTCGGCACCTTTCGACCAATCGCCGCGAAAATGCGCTGCGTGTGGGGAAGGGCGAACTCGCGATAGTCAGCGGAATTGAGCACACCGACCCACGAGTCGAAGAGCTGCACGGCGTCTACGCCCGCCTCAATCTGTGCGCTCAAGTAATCGGCGACGACGGTGGCAAGACGGTCGCAGAGGCGATGCCATGCAGCCGGGTCACCGTACATCAATGCTTTCGTCCGCGCGAAGTTGTTCGAGTGGCCGCCTTCGATCGCATACGAGGCCAGCGTAAACGGGGCTCCAGCGAACCCGATCAAGGGCACACGCCCTGCCAGCTCGTCCCGGACGAGCCCGACGGTCTCGAGCACGTGCGACAGTGCAACCTTTGGTTCGAATGACCTCAGACGGTCGATGTCCGCGGCCGAACCGATGGGGCGCTCGATCTGAGGGCCTTCGCCCTGCACAAAATCGAAGGGGAGGCCCATCGGCTCCAGCGGCAGCAGTAAATCGGAAAACAGGATTGCCGCGTCAACCTCAACGCGCCGGACCGGTTGCAAGGTGACCTCTGTGGCCAGATCGGGCGTTCGGCAGATCTCGAGCAGCGAGTGCCGCTCGCGTATCGCCCGGTACTCCGCCATATAGCGGCCGGCCTGCCGCATGAACCAGACAGGCGTCGCGTCAACTGGCTCCCGCCGGCACGCCCTCAGAAAACGAGACGGGGGCACGCGTACTCAGTCGCGGACGGGGCTGCCGAGCAGTTCGCGCGCGAGGGTGACGAGCTCCTCGAGCCACAGCGGCTTGTACCGCAGTTCGGCTCCGAGTGCATGGATCTCTGCCGCCTGAGCTTCATCCAGGTAGTAGTCGCCGGTCACGATCGCGACCGGCGTGTTGGTCAATCCAGGAATGGCCCGAATCGCACGAAGGAACTGGAGACCGCTGGTGAGCGGCATTCGCAGATCGAGGATGATCGCGTGGGGGTGATGCGACTGGGCCAAAGTAAGGCCTTCGTCAGCCGAATGCGCCGCCCACACCTCAAAACCTTCGAGGCG
>DASTDR010000276.1:0-2745 GCA_035710265.1 Gemmatimonadales bacterium
CGCCGCCCCACCAGGCTCAACTCTACTGGCCCGAGCGCGTGGTGAAATCGGCGAGCGCGCCCTAATATAAGGGTGTGAACAAGCCCGTAGAGCTCGCAACCCTGACTGGCGCGGAAGCGGTCGTGGAGATGCTGCGTGCCCATGGCGTCGACACGATCTTCGGTCTGTGCGGCGATACCAGCCTGCCGTTTTACGACGCGCTCGCCCGCTCGGCGTTCATCAGGCATGTGCTGACCCGGGATGAACGGCATGCCGCATATATGGCCGACGGCTATTCGCGCGTGAGCGGCAGGGTCGGCGTGTGCGAGGGTCCGTCGGGCGGCGGCGCGACCTACATCCTTCCGGGGCTGGTGGAGGCCAACGAATCTTCGATCCCCATTCTGGCCATCAATACCGATGTTTCAGTTTCCTCCCGGGGGAAATTCACGCTGACGGAGCTCGACCAGCGCGCATTGATGAAGCCGCTGACGAAATGGAATGCGGTGCTCGACCGTTCGGCCGACATCCCGCGCGTGATGCGCAAGGCGTTCGAGGCCATGACCACCGGCCGTCCCGGCACCGCGCATATCGCGCTGCCGTTCGACGTGCAGGACGGACCCGTGGACCGCAACGATGTGTGGGCTGATCCGACACTGGGTAGTTCCCCTTCCAGGAGAGTCGGGCCCGATGCTTCCCTCGTGGAACTGGCGGCTAGGCTGTTGCGGAAAGCCAAGCAGCCGCTCTTCATCTGCGGCGGCGGGGTGGTGCTCTCCGGTGCCGAAGGTGAATTGGCCACTCTGGCGGAAAACCTCTCTGCACCGGTCGCCACGACCATCAGCGGTAAGGGCTCGATCGACGAGCGCTGTGCGCACTCGGTCGGCGTGGTGGGCTCGAATGGCGGCACGCCAGAGACGCGAGCTGTCGTCGATGCCGCAGACGTGATCGTGTTCGTGGGCTGCCGTGCCGGCTCGGTCACCACCGAGCGCTGGCGCCACCCACAGGCAGGAAAGGCGAGGATCATCCACATCGATGTGGACCCGGCGGTGCCGGGTACCAACTACAAGGTCGACGTCCCCCTCATTGGCGATGCTCGCCTATGCCTTTCGGCATTGATCGACGCGTTGGATGGCCACAAGCGGGAAGCGGACCTTTCGTTCGTAGATCACCACAAACGAACCAAATTCGAGAAGTTCGAAGCGCTCGCACGCTCCGATGACCAGCCGATCAGGCCCGAACGGGTCGTTTTCGAGCTGCAGAAGAATCTCGATCGCGATGCGATCGTGGTGGCTGATCCCGGCACGCCTTGCCCCTATCTCTCCGCCTACTATGTCGTTAAGGGTACCGGGCGCCGCTACTTCTCCAACCGCGCGCACGGCGCGCTCGGCTATGCGCTCGCGGCCGCGATCGGCGCGCACGTCGCGCGGCCGCAGGTGAAGACGGTGGCCGTAATGGGCGACGGCAGCTTCGGCATGTGCGTCGGCGAGCTCGAGACCGCGGTTCGGCTGAAGCTCCCAATCACATTCATCGTGATCGCCAACGCGGTCTACGGCTGGATCAAGGCGGGACAGAAATCGGGCTACCAGCGGCGCTATTTCTCGGTGGATTTCGGCGTCACGGACCATGCGAAGGTCGCAGACGCATTCGGCGTGAAGAGCTGGCGGGTTTTCGAACCCGGCAAACTGGGTTCCGCGCTGAAAAGCGCGCTCTCGCACGACGGTCCCTCCTTGGTGGACATCGGCTGCCAGCCGCTGCACGAGGCCAATGCCCCGGTCTCGGAGTGGGTCGCATGATCGAGAGAAGCCATCACGACGTGGGCGGACTGCCCGGCGGCCGCGTAGAGCCCACCGAGCACGACTACGCTGATTGGGAGCGGCGCATCGACGCAATGGCGGTGCTGCTGTGGGGCATCAAGGGAACGAGGAAGCTGCTGACTGTGGACGAGCACCGCCGCGCGATCGAATTGCTGCCGCCGCAGATGTACGACTCGATGACGTATTACGAGAAGTGGATCTTCGCGCTCGCGCAGTGTCTGATCGCCCGCGGCGTGATCACGAGCGAGGAGCTCGCCCGCAAGATGGCCGGTGTCGTCGGTCCGAGAATGCACCACGACATGGGCGGTCTGCAAGCGGGGGAGGTGGATCCGAGCGAGCACGACTATGCTGCATGGGAGCGGCGGATCGACGCGCTGTCGGTGATTCTGGGACGCAACGCGAAGGTCACCGTGGACGAGCGGCGCAAGGCGATAGAGTCGCTGCCTCCCGACGCCTACGACAAGATGGGCTATTACGAACGATGGACCGCGGCGCTTGCGCACACGTTGCTTCAGCGGGGGATGATTACTACCGAGGAGCTCGCGCGCAAGATGGCCGAAATTCAGGGCCGAGAATGAATGCTCCCAGGTTCAAGCCGGGCGACCGGGTGAAAGTGCTCAATGCCTATCCGCCCGGCCACATCCGCACGCCGTTCTACATCCGCGGATGCACGGGCGAGATTGAGCGCATCTGCGGCGCGTTTCCCAATCCCGAGGAGCTCGCGCTAATGCGCACCGGGCTGCCCGCTCGGCCGCTCTATAGAGTCAGGTTCCTTCAAAAGGATGTCTGGCCGGGCTATTCAGGCAGCCCGGGGGACGTGGTCGAAGTGGAGATCTTTCAGCATTGGCTGGACCCCGCATGAACGATCAGGGCAAGTACCGGCCGCTCTCGTACTTCCAGCTGATGGAGATCAGCCTGCGCGAGCTTCTGGTCGAGAAAGGCATCCTGACCAACG